>JAGLBK010000026.1 GCA_018260275.1 Deinococcus sp. | reverse complement strand
ACAGGATGAACATTATCCAGCGGAACATCCCCGCTCACACGGGGAAAACTCCCCCATTTGGTTGACCAAGTTCGTCTAATTCGGAACATCCCCGCTCACACGGGGAAAACACTTCTGCTGTCAAGCTCCGCGACCCTAAAGGGCTGTTTGGTATCTTCGCACAGGTCGGATACAGATCACAATGTTTCCCATTCCTCCTCATCGTCGGGCGTGAAACTCGGTAGAAGGTCGTTGTAGTGGGCGTTTTTGACGGCCACCAGCTGATAGCCTTCTATGTCCACCAGTTTACGCCGCGCTTCGCCGTGCATCCGAATCACGAAGCCCTGCTCGTTGTTGCTGCGATAAAGCTGCGTACAGCGGCCAGAGCGGGCGTGCTGCACCACCTTGTCCCACAGCAGGTCGCGGACGGTGGCACTCACATTGCCGACATAAACACCCGTCTGCACCTCGATCAGCCAGCGCGAGAGTTCGCCCCGTAGCGAGGCCGGTACTTTTTCCAGCGTCATCACCACCATAGTTCAGCCATAGTTCTTGCCGCCTTCCACGTCGCCGTCCGGGTCGTAGAGGTCGCCCACATCGTCCCCCACGGGGTCGTCCTCGTAGTGGTCGTCAAAAAGGGTCAGCAGGTCGTTCGCCATCCGCTCCAGCAGCCGCCCTTCCCGGATGTGGTCGCGCAGGGCGAGGCGCACGCGGCGGTCAATGTCGTCGCCACCTTTGGCCGCTTCCTGAAAGGCGATGGGCGAGACAATTTCCATCTTGTAGAGGTCGGTAATGTCGTACACCAGGCTCAGCTGCTTGCCGGTGTGCACGAAGCCCAGCGCGGGCGTGTAGCCGCAGCTCAGAATCGCGGCGTGGGCCAGCCCGTTCAGGCAGGTGTTCCCGGCGCTGATGGCCTTGTTGACCGGCGAGGCGTCGTCCCAGTTGGCGCGGTTGTACTTGCGCTCTTCCCACTTGATGCCGTAAGTGCTGCTGTAGCGCGAATACAGCGCCTTCACCCGCGCCCCCTCGCGGCCGCGAATCTGTTGCAGGCTCAGGTCGTCCGGCAGCCCTTCGGGAAAACGCATGGTGTACATCTGGCGAATAATCTGCATCCGGCTTTTTTCGTTGGCCCATAACCGGGCCTGCCGCATCAGCCGCTGCGATTTGCTGGCCTCGCCCACGCCCGCCGCGTAGAAGCGCACGCCCTGTTCGCCCACCCACACCACACTGCACCCGGTACGCGAGAGGGCCACCATCGCACTATGCGAGACGTTGCTGCCCGGCCCCAGCAGCAGCACGCCCAGGCTGGCGCAGGGAATTTCAATCATGCCCTCGGGGTGAAACGCCTGAATACTGCGGTCGCTCTGCTCAATAACCGTATGTTCCAGGTAGAGGTAGCTCGTCCCGTCCCGAAATTTGGGCAGCTCGCGCAGGTTCTGCCGTTTCCAGATAATCGGATTGCCGTCGGTCATGCTTTACCCCCGCGCCAGGCTCAGCAGGCCGAAGCCCAGCGCCTTGGCCTTGCCGATACCGTTCTGAACCGTCCGGGCCAGCTGCGCCGGGTCTTCCACCTGCAAAAGCCCTTCAAAGGTCACGGCAAAAAGGGTCATAGGCGTGCTGCCCCGCGCCTTGTACAGTCGCACGTTGCCACTCTGGGCGATGTCGGTGCCGATGAGCGAGAAGCCTTTATCCCTGCCCTGCCGTTCTAGCCATGCCACCTGCTCCACCGCCCCGCGCAGGGCTTCGCGCTTGGTGCGGCGGTCAGTTTCTTTGTCCTGGCCGTCGCGGAAACGGTTAACAGTTACGTTGGCCCGCAGCCGGAAGGCGAGTTGCTGGCCCGTTTGCAAGCCGGAAAGGTCAAAGGGTTTGACCTGCACATCCCGGAAATAATCGTGGTTTCGTTCGGAAATCGCGTTCCAGTCGGGCCGGGAAGCACTTTGCACCAGAATCCCCTGCTCGTCGTCGTTGCGCCACAGCAGCCGCTCACCGTCGGGCAGCGGGCCAGGGACATCGCCCGCGTTCGGGAAGGCCCAGCGCAAGGTCTGGTGCAGGCTGTAGGCGCTGCGGAGGTCATTCGCGGCTTGCCGGTTGCGCTCGTTGAGGTAGAGGCGGGAGAGGTACATCAGACCACCTCCTGCTGATAGCGCGGGTGACTCAAAATCAGCGGGTCAGTGGGCAAGTCCAGCGACTGAGTCACGGTCAGCACTTCGCGGGAGACGTAGCGGCGCTGCGTGAAAGGCCCGTCCGGTACGTCCTGGCGCTGTGACGGCGAGGCCTTTGCCCGTAAGCCTTCCGGCACTGCGCCCCTGTCCAGCACCAATTTGTAAGGCGTGGACAGTATCTCCGGGCGGTCATCGGGCCTACGCAGACTTGGCGCTTGCTGGAGGGCGTCCCACAGAGGCAATTCCAGCGGCCCCTGCTCAGTAAAAATCGGCAAACTGGCCTGAAACGCCTTGCGCCCCAGCGAAAGCGGCCAGTGGGGGTTTTGCAGGGCGGCGTGCAGACAGCTCAGCGTGGCGGCGTCGCCCTCCAGCCCCACCCAGAAAGCCGCGTCTGACAGGTAATAGCGGGTGGTCACGTCGGTCTTGGTTCTGGGATTGCCCGGAAAAAGCTGCGCGGTGTGGTAGTCGCGGCCCGCCCCACCCTCGCGGTCAACACGCACGCCAAAGCCCAGGGCCACCAGGTCGTCAATCGGCGCGGCGCGGTCAATCCCCAGCGCCGCCGCGCACAGGCCCAGCACGCCGCTGCGGGTCGGCTCGGCTTCGGTGTCGCGGTCATCGAAGCGGCTGCGGCTGCCCCAGGACTGCATGGGGGCCACCAGCCTCAGCAAAAGGGTCGCCACTTCAGCCTTCCAGCGCCTGCATCGCGTCGGCCACTGTCGCGTCAATCAGCGCGTCCACCGTGGGCAGCTCCTGCCCGAAGACCTCATTTTTGCCTTCGCGGGCGATAAACCGGGCGCTGCCCGCGTCCCCAAATACGCCGTTCTGCCACTTCATCTCGTCGGCCAGCGCCGCCACACTGGGTTGCAGATACCCGCCGCCACGTTCGCTCTGCACGCCCTTTTCAAAGGCATTGGCGAGGTTGCGCGGCGAGGCGTTGCGGCGTACTATCTGCACCATCAGCGCGGGGAGGTTGTGGGCGGCGAAGGTGTTCTGTTTGCCCGTCGGCGCGGCGAAAATGCTGGCGTACAGGAAAGCCCGCAGGCCGCGTTCCAGTAGTTCCTTATCGCCCTGGAGATTATCCAGCAGCTTTTGCAGGTCTATGCACGCGTAGCGGTACACGGTGGCGCTGGCAAACTCCACCGTGCCCAGCATGTCGGCCCCGGCGTTGTCTGTGGGCTTGAGATCGTCCACAGCGGTATAAAAGTCGTACTGGCGCTCGCGCAGGGCGTGGGTGGAAATCGGGTGAGCCACCTGTGCGGCGGCGTCGGCATTCCTGTCGGGCAGGTCGGCCAGCATCCGGCCAAACAGGGCCACGTCAACCGCTTTAGACCCGTTCAGTGCCCCCTTGAGCTGCGCGTTCAGGTCGCCGCTGAGAGCCGCCTTTTTGCTGACCTTCTTTTTCTTGCCGCCTTCCGCTTCGGGTTCAGGGGCCGCCGCCTGGAATTCGCTCCAGTTGGCACTCACGATGTCGGCCACGCGCTGCAATTCGTCACGGCCCAGAAAAAGAAGGTACTGGCTCTTGCCTTCCTTAACGGGTAAGCCCAGCCCGCCCAGTGCCAGCTCAGCCGCGGCCAGCCGAGCGGCGTCGCTGCTGCCCTCAGCGTGAATGCGGCGGGCAATCTCCTCGTGCGCCCGCTTGGTGCGCTGGCCCAGTTCGGTTTCGCTCAGCAGCTTGCGGGCAGCAAAGTCCTGCCGCATGGCCCTTTTAAACGACTGGGACGAAATCCGCAAGCGGCGCGTGCCACCAAAAAAAGCGTCCTTGGGGCTGCCCGTGTCATCACGGTTGAGGTTGCTGGGAGCGAAATTCTGGAGGTAGTGCAGCTCTAGGATAGCTTTCATAATGTTTCTTCTCCTTCCTCATCATTGTGAGTGGGTGTATTAGAGGGGGTAGTGCTGGTACTGGGTGGTGCATCATCTTCCGTTGCGTCGGCTTTGCCCGCAGCCTTGTGCATGGCGGCCTGCGCCTTCCCAATCTGACCGTAAAAATCCTGTGCCCATTTTTTACGGACGCGGTTACCAAAAGCAGTGCTACGGCTCAGCGCCAGTAAATCGTCAGCCAGCTCAGCCCAGTCGGGGGTTTGCTCCTGTGCGTTCAGTAGCGTTACTGCTTGCCTGAGATGGTAGGCCAGTCCCTCCCAGTCGGCATCCAGCAGGCCCAGAAAGCGCTTCTCGGTACTACTGACCTCGCCTGGTAAGCGCCCGTTCCTACGGTTTTGCTCCAGGTGAACCTGCGCCATCAGAAATCCGATGGTAACACCTTTTTCTGGGGCCTTTTCGCCCGTGTCGTCTTCAGGAGCCTCGCCCTGTACCTCATCATTCGCCTGCGGTTTCAGGGCGTACAGGCTGGCTAGCAGTTGCAGCGCCTCTCTGGTGCGCGTGCCTGCGTCACCGTAGCCAGTTACGGCAAACAGTCGCCCCAACCAGTAAACATTTTCGCCCGCCAAGCCACGCCGCAGCTGCGCGAGTTCCCCGCGTTCCAGGCGGCGCAGTTCCTTCACAAACCGCGCTTGCCGCTCATCCGTTTTGGATACTTGTCTGGTCACTTGTTCCCCCTTCGTCTTTTAGTGGCGTATCCATCAATAGGGTACCCAGTGCCTTGAGCAGCAGCCCCTGCGCCTTTTGCACCGCCCGCAGTCCAACCGCGTTCCTTCCAGCCGCTTCTTCAGCGGTGGCCCAGCCCCGCAAGGCCGAACGCCTCAGCGCCGCGTGCCAGTGAACGGCGGCATTTTCGGGGTCGCTGTCCAGTTCCAGGAGGTAAACGCGAAACGGCGTTTCCAGCGCCTGCCAGTAGGTCGGCGTGGCGGGAATCTGGTCGGCCAGTTTGCGGATGTCGGCGGGGTCGGGGCTGCGGCTGCCGTCTTTTTTCAGCAATCCTTCGGCCAGCGCGAACACCGAGCGGCGTAGCGCCTCGCCCACCGTTCCAGCATCATCTAGCGCCTGCCGGATGTAATTGCGAAACTTGTCAGGGTCGCTGATAAACGCTTCCGGCAGGGTATAGGACTCCTGGCGCAGCGCAAAGGCTTTGCCCTGGTCGGTCAATTGCCCGAACACCTGCACGGGAATGACGGGGTGCTTGGCGCGGGCGTCGGGCAGAGGCGCGTCCCAGTCTTCGGCCTCGTCCTGACTCGGCGGCTTGACGAGCAGTGTTTTTGTAGCTTGCTCATGGGCCAGCTGCATTACCTCGCGGGCGTGCAGCAAGACTTCTGCGCTCCTTCCAGGCTTGGTCTTGACATTGCCCTTTTTACTCTCGCCCACGGTGGCGGCGGGGTCAGGCAACAGGGCAATCAGGTCGCGCCAAAGCAGGCGGTCACGGCTGAGTTTGTACGGGTAAGGCTCGGTCTTGTCGTCCCGGCTGTGGCGTAGCGTCACCATCGGGTCAATGTTGCTGCCGCTGCCCTCGCCTGCACCTTCCAGCGGCAGGCCCGCACCAAAGCCGATGGAGCGCACGCATAGGCCGTCAGGAATTTCTTCGGGCAACAGAAGCACGCTGCGGCTCAGCCAACTGTAGCGGCTGACATACCCCGTTGCAGAGCGGGCCAGTGGCTCCTTGTCGGCGTACAGGCGCTGAATGTCGGCCACGGCCAGAGCGGGCTGCTCCCAGACGGGTATATCGCCCGCCTGCATACTTGGCGTGTAGGGCACCAGATTCAGCGCCAGGGTCTGCTGTAAATTGCTGCCCTCGGCCAGAAAAATGGCGGCGGTAGCAACCGGGGCTGACTTAGCAGCAGTCGTGAACCGCTTAATCAACCCGCCCAGCGTAAAAGCCTGATGTGTCAGCAGTTGCCGTGCGGCCTGCGCTGGCGTCAGTGTGTCGCTGCGGTCACCGCCAGGCCGCGCTTCTACATTGAAGAGCGCCGTGGTATTGGGACTGCCCTCCTCGGTGCTTAGACGAGTCCAGTGACTGCGAAAATTCTCGCCTACCTTGGCAGGGTTCAGGCCCGCCACCTGCATGAACGGCTGCGGCCCGAACAGGTCAAAGCGCCCCGCATACAGGCTCAGGTACGCCTCTATTTTTGACGTGTCAAAGCCCTGCAAATACCACTGTGCGGCCTGCTGGGTATCGGTTGGCCCCGCCAGCGCCCGGTGCAAAATCGCCAGATGCAGCCGGTACAGCGCCGCCGTGTGCAACGGGTGGCCCGCGTCTATGCGGCGGTAAAGCTGCGGCCTGAGCAGGGTGTCGCGCAGTGAAACATCATCCCGCGTGCCGTCCTGGAGCAAGACGGGAATCCATTTTTCGCTCAGCAGAGAAAATCTGGTCAGGATAGGTCACCTCCTTGAAAGGGAATATGACTTGGGGAGGCTTCACTTGATGACGCCTTCCACTTACGGTCTGGAACAGACTGATTGTAACCGAGTGTCCCATCTCACCTGCGCCGGAAAGCTTGCCCGGCCGCCGCGCTATGCTGACGGGGCAGACCGATAGAAAGTCTCTGCGATAGACGAAGGCAACCCGCGTAGACCCCCATCTGGCGCATTGGGTTGCCTTCTGACTTATCGCTTGCTCAGCATAAAGCAAAATGTCATTTAGCTCAACCTTACAATAATTTGCCCCTTCAAAAAGGGGAGAGTGTTTGCCTTTAGCTCAACCGGAACATCCCCGCTTGGCGAGGAAGTTCCATTCTAGCCACTTACTTCAAGCTGAACTCTTAAGCGTGCGCCCAGAGCGTCGGCAACGCGGCGCAGGGTGCCGAGGTTTTGACCGAAGTAAAAAGGGTCAGCGAGGCGCGAAACCTGAGCACGGTGAACGCCCATGCGCCTAGCCAATTCGGATTGTGTCCAGTGCTTGGCATCTAGCGCCCGTGCAATCTCCAGACTGATGGGATTTATTTCGGCTGGTGACAACCACACCAGTTCATCATCAGGACTTTCGCGCTCTACATCTGCTTCGGTACTGGTAGAGGCAGGTACAGGAAGACCGTGGTTTTGTAAGTAAAGTTGGCTAAGGGCCATACCTTCACGGAGGCTCTGAATGACTTCCTCACGGTTCGCTTTGCTAATGACGTTGCTGCTCAGGTCAAGACAGTAGCCACCGTAGCTGATACTGCCATTGACATGTTCTTCGCGTTCAATGACGCAGAGGTATTCGGACATTTCTTAGTCCTCCCTTCTGTTTGTTAACTGGTGAGTTTACTGGGGGCAAAGTTCTGTAGGTAGTGCAATTAAATCTGCCCTACAACAGTAGACCGGAACATCCCCGTCCATACGGGTTTTTACGGGTCCCCTGTAAAGCAAGCCAACGACGTGACTTGTTCTACAGAGTGCCGTACTAGCGAAAAAGGTCTTCAGGAATGCGAGCAGTGCGAAGCATTTGTTTGAAAGTGCCTAGCCTGGGCGGGTTTTGACCGGAATCAAGAGTTAGGTAGCGCGTTTTGTCGTCCCGATGCGCCCAGACCTCGTGGTCTCCCTTGCCCAGTCCTGACTGCACTTCGAAGCCAAGTTCCCGTAAAAGCTTCTTAAAGGCCCGTATGGACGGAATGTTCAACCTGCCAATGAAACTCCACCTCCCTCTGGATGTTAACAAAAACTGCAACACATGTCTACAAGAAATGCACCATTCTTCCCGTCGCTGTATGACGCGCCGCCCCGCTACCCTATTTGTATGACTCAATTCCTCCCGCTGGTCACCCAAATCACGGCCTCGCTGTGGGCCAAAAGCCCGCGCCAGAGCGGTGAAGTCAAACTCGGCGTGCTGGAGCATCTGCTGAATGTGGCCGCCTGCGCCGCTGAAATTCTGGAACTGGAGCCGCCGCAGGTGAAACAGCAGATGGCGGCTGACCTGGGTTTGCCCGAAACGGAGGGGCTGGCGTGGGCGCTGGCGCTGGTGGCGCTGCACGATTTGGGGAAGGCGAGTCCGGCGTTTCAGGTGCTGTGGCCGGAGGGAAAGGCTGGCGTAGATTCCAGGCTGAGCTTTTCTGCGCTTCTGCGGGAGCCGTATACACCGCACGGCGTCGTCACTGAAGCTCTCCTGCCTGATTTTTTAAAGGCACTGGGCTGGAAGTCTGCGCTGGCGGCTCAGGTGGCAGACGCCGTGGGCTGCCATCACGGTTTTCGCGTGGAGGATGTCCGGCAACTTGACCTGCCGGACACGCAGGCCGGGGACACGGGCTGGCAGAAAATCCGCTTTGAACTCTGCCGCCTCGTCACCAAAGCCGTCGGGGCGGATTACAAAGCCGTCCCCACCGTCCCCGACTTTTCTGCCCCCGCCTTCATGCGCCTGGCGGGCCTGACCAGTTTTGCCGACTGGCTGGGCAGCAGCTTTCCCTTGCCCATCCGGACGGATTTTTCCGCTTACACAGACCCTGCCGCCTACTTTGTGCGGGCCAGGACGCAGGCGTGGGAACTGTTGCGCGAAAGGATTCACTGGCCGCAGTTCTCCACGCTGCATCCGCAGGTGCCGTCGCTGGAACAGGTTTTTCACTATTTCCCCGACTTCAAGCCCCGACCCCTGCAAACTGCGTTGGCTGAGGCACTGGCGCAGGTAGGCGGCCCCGCGCTGGTGCTGGTGGAAGCCCCGATGGGGGAGGGCAAGACTGAGGCGGCGCTGTATGCCTATCTACAGTTGCAGCACGCCGCCCAACACCGGGGGCTGTATGTGGCGCTGCCCACCCAGGCGACGGGAAGCGCGATGTACGCGCGGCTGGTGCAGTTTCTGCGCGAACAGGGTTCGGATAAACCCGTCAGTATCCAGCTGGCGCATGGTGGCACGCTACTGAACGATGACTTTCAGAAGCGCCTGGAAGATACCCGCGTGTTTTACCGCACCAATACTACGGATGCCGACGACCGGGATTCAGTAGAAGCAGTGCGGGTAGAGGAGTGGTTCACCCAGCGCAAAAGGGCCTTGCTGGACGAGTTCGGCGTGGGCACCATAGACCAGGCGCTGCTGGGCGTACTGGGTGTCTCGCACCAGTTCGTGCGGCTGTGGGGCCTGGGCAACCGCGTGGTGGTGTTGGACGAGGTTCACGCTTACGACACCTACACGGGCAAGCTGATTGAGGCGTTGGTGAGCTGGTTGCGCGCTCTCGGCTCCAGCGTGGTCATCATGTCGGCCACCCTGCCCGACGAGAGCCGCCGCAGACTGCTGGGGGCCTGGGGTGTGCAGGACATTCCGGAAGCCCCAACTTACCCGCGCTGGACAGTGGCGAATCAGGCGGGTCAGGTCACCGCTGGCACCATTCCTGCCGCCGACGCTGCCGGGAATATTAGCCGTCCCAGTCGGCAGATTCACCTGCGACCCCTGGGCAGCCCCGCCGGGGAGGTCGCGCGGCAGGCGGTAGACCTGACCGTGGGGGGCGGATGTGTGGCCGTGATCGTCAATACTGTGCAGCGGGCGCAGAACGTGCAGCAGCAAGTGGTGCGCCTGCTGGCCGAGCGGGGCATCATGGCGCAGACCTGTACGGGGGGCGGGCCGAAAGGGGCCGAAAAGCTGGCGGTGCTGCTCTACCACGCCCGCTACCCCGCCGACGAGCGGGCTTACCGCGAAAAGGCCGTGCTGAAATACCTGGGCAAAGGTGGGCAGCGCCCGGAGCGCCTCATCCTGATTGCCACCCAGGTCGCCGAGCAGAGCCTGGACTTTGACGCCGACGTGATGATTTCCGACCTCGCGCCGCTGGATTTGATCTTGCAGCGGGCGGGCCGTCTGCACCGCCATAGTCGCCCGCCGGAAAGTCGTTACGGGCACGCCGAACCCGTGCTGTATGTCGCGGGTCTGGACGAGTGGCCCACCGGGGCCATGCAGACCGAAGCCTGGGGCCGCGTCTACGCTCCGGCGCTGCTCTACCGCAGCTGGCGCACGCTGGAGGGACGTGAAAGCATTACTCTGCCCGACGAGCTGGACAATCTGGTACAGGAGGTCTACGGGCCGCCTTACCCGGATGGCGACCTGTCCGCTGAGCGCCTGGAACTGATTGAAAAGGCCGAGGACAAGCTGCAAAGTGTCCGCAGCGGCCAGGAAACCAAAGGCCAGTTTGCCCACATCGGTCTGCCCGCCGAATTCTGGAGCGCCCGCCTGCACCGCCACCCCGAGGAACCCGACACCGAGAGCGTGAACGACGACAATCTGAGCACCGAAGACGACGACTTTCCCCGCACTCGCCTGGGCGACAAGAGCGTGCGGCTGGTACCAGTCGTCAGGCGGGAAGATGGCGTGTGGGTCGTCTGCCCGCCGCCCAGGTCGATGCAGCCCAAAGACCAGCCCTGGCAGGAGCTTTTCCCCCGCTTTCGGGAGCTGGAAAAGGGCGACACCGACACCGCCAAGCGCATCTACCGCCGTTCGCTGAGCGTCTCGCGCTGGGAAATCGTGGCGGCGGCAGAGCGGGGGGAGTTATGGACGCTCGGACTGGGCCACCAGCATAAGGGCTGGCAGGCGCACCCGCTGCTGCGCGATGTCCTGCCGCTGGACCTGACCTCCGGGCATAAGGACTTTGGGAAGTTGCGTGTCAGGCTGGATATGGAATTGGGATTGAACTATGAAGTGCTGGGGGCTTAGGGTGTACCCAATACCTCACGCTATGAAATGCGGAAGTGAAAGCAAAGGGCGCTGACCCTGATGAGGCGCTGCTTGAAGAAGCCCATGACGTGCTGATTGCCGTCAAGACCGGGAGGCTCAAGCTATGAATAAAGGTCTGAAGGCAAAAATGAAACTGGGAGGCAGGCTTGACGGCTCAGTGCCTCCAGCTGAGCAGCTTCCGGAAGGCCTGCTGGTGCGGGCAGCCCTGGTTGCCGATAGGGTGGCGCATGCCCTCAAACTGGCGAGAGAGCCGACTCACCTGACAGCCAAGGAACTGGCAGAGCGGCGAGGTCTATCGAAGGGTCGCCTTTCTAAAATCGAAAATGGTGCTCTGAACCCGGTGGCAGGCACGCTAGCAAAACAGGCCGATGCTCCGGCCTACGACGTGACGGTGGTATTGACTCCCCGTGAGCACGGCAACATACACAGGAGCAACTTATGACCCTGTCCCCAACCCACTATGCCGCTTTCGATGACGCCCACGATCGCCCCTGGAGGCTCATCGACAGCTGGATTACGGACTACACCCTACAGGGCTGGAGTTGGATCTATGTGGTCGACGATGCAGCATTTTTACAGGTCTCCGAGCGCTTGAGAAGTCAGTTGGACGAGAGTGCAGGCAAAATACTGCGGGCCTCGGAACTGGGATTTCATTCCACACCGTTCAGGCCAGCTCACATCGCTACGCAGCTTCGCTCTCTGGTGCAGCATGAGCTTGGGAAGGGTCACGCAGGCGTACTGCTGATGGTGGAAATGAACTGGACGGTTCGTACGCCTGCCGGGGCCATTTATCACCGCGAGTACGAGGCCGCGCTGCACGAACTGGTGACCCAGCTACCGCTGGCGGCCATCTGCCTGCATCCGCGGCAGCTCATGCTGGGTGAACAGCTCCTCTCGGGCCTCAAAATGCACCCGCAGTTAATCGCTCCAGACGGTCAAATCATGGCCAACCCACACTATGTTCCTCCACGGCTCATGGTGCGTCAGGACGAGCGTGCCCAGTTTCAGTTCTGGCTGGAAAGCCTGAATCCGGCCTTCGGGGAAGCCAAACAACCTGAGCAGCCCCAGACCCTCAGCCCGCAGTACAACCTGGAACTCGCCCTGCCGCTGCTGACAGTAGACAACGCCGGGGGAAAGTGGAAAATCCGCACCTTCGGGCCGCTGCGGGTCTACCGTGAGGACGGAACCCTGCTGAACTGGAAGGTGACAGGCGGCGCGACTCGCAAACTCAAGACTCTCTTCATCTTTTTGCTGTTCCGCGCTGAGGCAGGGGCTTCTCCCGAGGAACTGATCGACGTGTTATGGCCCGAACTCGAAGACCTGGAGCAGGGCCACAACCGGCTCTACCAGAGCGTCACCAGCCTGCGCCGTGTGCTGACTCAACCCGGTGGCGAGGGCAGACAGTTTCTGCGTCAGGAAGCCGGGCGCTACCTGTTGACGGTCCCCGAGCACACCTGGCTGGATTTTCCGATGTTTCAGGAACTCTGTTTTCAGGGCGCGGCCCTTCAGGGAGCCCGGGACACGGCCGAGGCCATCACCGCCTATCAGTCGGCGCAACGGCTATACACCGGCGAATTTCTGGCCGACCTTTCGCTGGACAGCACCAGCAGCGCCACTCTGGAATGGTGTCACAACCGCCGCTACTGGTTTCGTGACATGTATCTCAAGGCCATGACCAATCTGGCCCGGCTCTACCGCCTGAGCGGACAGCTGCCCGAGGCCCAGGCAGCGTGTGATCTGGTTCTCAGGACCGAACCGACGTACGAAGCTGCACAGGAAGAAAAACTGCTGGCCTATGCCGCTGCCGCGCGGCCAGACGCGGTCCGTCGTCAGTTTGGCCTCTTCGAGCAGACCCTCAAACGGGCTGGCCTGGGAGAACCGAGTGAGTCATTGCGGCAGTTGATGCAGGAACTGCTGGGCTAGCCCTTTTCAACCTTCGGCGTGGCTCCGGTCAGGACTCTCAGCCAAGAGGGCCACTCATCTTGCCGCAAGGGTCTGCCCAGAAGCAGATGCAAAATGACTGAATATCCAGACACCTTAGATCCAGACACCTTCCCTAAGAAAAACCTAAGTCGGCTGGATTACAGTGGGGTCACCCAAATCTGAACGCCGCCTGTTCGCCCTTTTCCCGAGGTGAAGTATGACTGCTATTCCGCCAGGTTCTTCTTGTCCCTATTCTGCACAGGTCGCCGCTGATTTCCGGCCCTTCGACATCGCCGATCCTTTTGACTTTTACGCGCAGGCACGGCAGGAGGCGCCGATCTTCTATTCCAGTGAGCTGGACTACTGGATCGTGTCGCGCTATGAGGATGTCAAGGCCATTTTCAAGGACCCCGGCACCTTTTCCAGCGAGAATACCCAGTCGAGTTATTAGGCCCGTCCGGCCAGCGTCCAGCAGGTGCTCGACGACGGTCATTTCCAGGGCACCTCGGGCCTCTCGGCACGTCAGCCGCCCGACCATACCCGGATCCGCTCCTTCGTGAACAAGGCGTTTACGCCCAAGCGGGTCGCCAGCATGGAGCCGTTTATTCGTGAACTGGCCGTGACGACCATCAGCAGGTTCGAGAAGGATGGTCAGGCCGATCTGGTCACCCAGCTCTCGTATGATCTGCCCGCTCTGGTCATCTTCAGATTGCTGGGTATTCCTGATCAGGATGTGCCCGATATCAAGGAATGGGCGCTCAGCCGCGTCCTGATGAATTTCGGCAACCCCAGCGAACAGGAGCAGCTGGGGCACGCCGGGAACCTGGTCAAATACTGGCAATATTGCGTGGAACTGGTCAACTCCCGCCTGCAACACCCTACCGACGACCTGCCGGGTGACATGGCGCGGGTGTTCAACAGTGGGGATCACACGGTCAGCACGCACGAAATGGCTGGACTCGTCTACGGGATGCTCACGGCCGGTCATGAAACGACCACCAATCTGCTCTGGAACTCATTCCGTGATCTGCTGACCCACCGCAGCCAGTGGGAAGCGCTGGTGGCCGACCCCGCCCGGATTCCCAATGCCATCGAGGAAATGTTGCGGTTTGCGCCGAGCGTCTTTACCTGGAAACGCAAGGTCAAGCGGCCCGTAACGGTGGCTGGGGTGGAGCTGCCCGTCGGCGCGAATGTTCTGCTCCTGCTGGGCAGTGCCAACCATGACAGCGAACATTTTGTAGACGGCGACGAACTGGACATCACCCGGAAGAACGCCCGCGATCATCTGGCCTTTGGCCTCGGGATCCATTACTGCCTGGGTGCGCCACTGGCCCGGCTCGAAAGCCGCGTGGTGCTTGAAGAACTGACCCGGCGGCTACCGAACCTGCGCCTTAAGGAACAGGAGTTTACCTTTGCGGCCAATACGTCTTTCCGGGGGCCGGATCACGTTCTCGTGCAGTGGGAGGTTGAATGATGAGCGAGTCCCTGTATACCCTGAATTTGCGCGAATGCGGTGGGAAACTGGAACTGGTGGGCGGCAAGTGTCAGAGCCTGGGCGACCTGATCGCTGCTGGCCTGCCCGTCCCTCCTGGTTTTGCGATCACCGCGCACGCCTTCAAGGCCCACCTGAGTCACGGCGACACCGTGCAGGACGTCAAAGCGTGCCTGGACGGTCTGGATCACCGCGATACCAGCAGACTGGACGCCGTAAGTGCCGAGGTGCGCCACAAGCTTGAGACGCTCGCCATGCCTGCCGAGGTCGAGCAGGCCATCCGCGACGCTTATGAGCAGCTGTGTGCCAGCGTGGGCGTGCCCGATCTGCCGGTAGCCGTGCGCTCCAGCGCCACCGCGGAGGACTTACCCGGAGCCAGTTTTGCCGGACAGCAGGACACCTACCTCTGGGTGATCGGGGCAGACGCCGTGGTGGACAAAGCCCGGCAGTGCTGGGGCAGTCAGTACACGGCCCGCGCTATCGCTTACCGCTGTGAGCAGGGGTTCCCACATGACGACGTGGCGATGGCCGTGGCGGTGCAGAAAATGGTGAATTCCAAAGTATCGGGTGTCGCCATGACCCTCAACCCTGCCAACGGCGACCGCAGCAAGATTGTGATAGACGCCAGCTATGGCCTTGGCGAAACCGTCGTGAGCGGTGAAGTCACGCCCGATAACATCCTGATGGACAAAATCCTGCTGACCACCGTTAAGCAGACCATCGGGCACAAGCACGTCGAACTCGTGCCCGACGTCACGGCGGGCAAAGCCGTCATACGCGAAGTCAGCCCCGAGCGTCAGGCCCAGTCGGCCCTCTCACCGGCTGAGCTTGAAGCGGTCGCCCGGATTGCCAAGCAGGCCGAGAAGCACTTCAGGTGCCCGCAGGACATCGAGTGGGCCATCGACCACGACCTGCCCGACGGCGAGAACCTGCTGCTGCTCCAAAGCCGTCCGGAAACCGTCTGGAGCCAGAAACCCAAGGCCAGTACCATCACCAATTCGCAGACTGGCATGGCCGGAATACTGGGGACGTTGCTTAGGCCCATGCAGGTCAAGACTGAAGCCGGGCAAGACACCGGTAAAACCGGTAAAGACGGAGGAACCCAATGACACACAGGACAGGCAGCGCCTCCAGCCCCCGGTTTCCCAGCCCTTACGACATCAAAGCGCCGGAAGGTGCAGAAGGCTGGCGTGAACTCTACCCTTATTTCCTGCTGTTTCAGGACAACCGTAAGGCCATAGACGAGGATAAATTCTGGTTTTGCGACTCTTCACACTGGCCGCAGGTCTTCAAGCCTTTCGACGCCACGCTGATGGAGTACGCGGTGCAGACCCTGGGGCAGTTCAATACCCGGCATTACGTGATTCCCCCGGCCAACGGCATCGAGTTCCGCATTCACAACGGCTACTGCTACATGAGTCCGGTGGCGGTCGCTGCCGACAAGATCGCTGACCGTGTCCCGCATTTCATGGAGCGGGCCGGGCATTACTTTGAGAACTGGGACAGTCTGATCGCCAACTGGGATACCAAGGTGCGCGGCGTGATCGCCGAACTCGAAGCCCTGAACTTTGAGCCGCTCCCTGACCTCGTGCCACTGGGAGACGTGACCGGCGGCCTGGGCCTGGCACCCACACACGGCCTGATCGCCACCTACGAGAAGGCCATCTCGCTGGCGTTCCGGCAGTGGCAGTACCACTTCGAGTTTCTGAATCTCGGCTACGCGGCGTATCTGGACTTTTTCGGATTCTGTAAGGAAGCGTTCCCGGATATTCCTGATCAGGCCATCGCCAAGATGGTGCAGGGCGTGGATTTCGATCTGTTCCGTCCCGACGATGAACTCAAGGGGCTGGCCAAGCTCACGGTTCAACTCGGGATCGAGGACGAGCTGCGCGGTGAAGCCAAAGACGTCTTTGAGCGGCTGGGGCAGAGTGCCGGGGGCCGCACCTGGCTGGCCGCCTGGGATAAGGCCAAGGACCCCTGGTTCAATTACAGTGCCGGAAACGGCTTTTACAGCACCGATAAGGTCTGGATCGAGTACCCGGATGTGCCGCTCAGTTTTATCCGCGATTACGTCGCCATGTTGAAAACTGGCAAGAACATTGACCGCGACGTCAAAGAAGTGGTGGCCGAGCGCGACCGGATCACCGGTGAATATGCCGAACTGCTGGACGACGATACCCGCGCCCAGTTCGGGGCCAAACTTGGCCTGGCGCGGACGGTCTACCCCTACGTCGAGAACCACAATTTTTATATCGAGCACTGGAGCATGAGCGTGTTCTGGCGCAAGATGCGGGAACTCTCACGGCTCTTCGTGCAGGCTGGTTTCTGGGAAGACGTGCAGGACATGTTCTATCTGCGCCGTGACGAGATCGAGGTGGCCATCGCCGATCTGAGTAACGGCTGGGCCATTGGAGTCGACCCGACCGGGCCGTATTACTGGCCCGACGAGATTACGCGCCGCAAGGGAATTGTCGAGGCGCTCTCCTCAGCGCGTCCGGAACCGGCGCTGAACCGTCCGCCCGAGGCCATCACCGAGCCGTTTACCATCATGCTGTGGGGCATCACGTCCGAACGCCTGGAGAAATGGCTGGGTGGCGTACAGGGCAGCGACATCACCGGTATGGCGGCCAGTCCCGGCCTCGTCGAGGGCCGCGCCCGCGTGATCCTGAACGCCAACGACCTCAGTCAGCTCGAAGACGGCGAAATTCTGGTCACGCAGGTGACGTCCCCCAGCTGGGCACCGGTTTTTGCCCGTCTGAAGGCGACCGTGACGGACATCGGCGGCATGATAAGCCACGCGGCGATCGTCTGCCGGGAATACGGGCTGCCTGCCGTCACCGGCACTGGAAACGCGACGGCGGTGATCCGCACCGGGCAAATGCTGCGGGTAGACGGCCATACCGGGAAGGTCAGTATCCTGCCTGGCGAGAACAGCGCCGCCGACTGAAGGCCCGAACCACGACTCAAACGAGGAATTTATGACAGTGACGACGGAAACGGAGTTTGCCCCGGTGTGGCAGGCCACTGTGCCGTACATGCGGGCACGGAAGAACGACGTACATATCCCCCTGTCCTACGGGTGCGCCAAGGCGATTCTGGTGCATCACCCGGAGGTAGACCGCAAAGTGGTGCTGCTGGGCATCATGCTGCATGACCTGGGCTGGGCCGTGGTGGATCAGGAAGCGATTTACACGGAAGGCTTTGGCCCCGGCATGTGGCAATCGGACGTGCGAAAGCAGCACGAAATCGAGGGAGCACGTCTTGCCCGCGAAATCCTGACGCCGCTGCAATATGACCAGGCCACCATAGACCACATCGTCCGGATTATCGAGGGGCATGATACGCGCAAGGAGCCGATCTCACCCGAAGATGAGCTGGTCAAGGACGCCGATAAGCTCTGGCGTTTTACCACCACTGGGATCAGCATCGCCTGCGACTGGTTCAACCTGACCCCGGCCCAGTACGCCGAGCGGCTGGAACGTGAAATCGAGGGCCAGCTGTTCTCGGCGGCGTCGGTGGCTCAGGCCAGAGCCTCGCTGCAACGTTCGCGGCGCGAACTGAAACTGGAGGTGCTGGCATGACGCCGCTCCAGGTCAAACCGCAGGACTTCGACCTTTATATCGGCGGTGAGTGGGTCAAGTCGAGCAGCAGCGAACGCACGGCGGTGACCAATCCCGCGACGGGCGAGCTGGTCGGAACGGTGGCGCGGGGAAATGCCGAGGACGTTGATCATGCGATGCGGGTGGCCGAAAAAGCGTTCCACAGCTGGCGCAGGGTGCCGACTCGCGAACGTGTGCGCCTGCAACACCGCGCCGCCGCCCTGATGCGCGAACGCGTGGATGAGCTGGCGCACCTGCTGACTCTGGAACTGGGCCGTCCGCTCTCCGGAGCCAGGGTCGAAGTCGAGCGGGTCGCCAGCCTGCTCGATGATTACGCCGAGGAAGCCCTGAGGCTGCGCGGTGAGATTCCCTTCGTCAATGAGGGCAGTGAGCGCATTCTGATCATGCAGGAGCCGGTCGGC
>JAGLBK010000269.1 GCA_018260275.1 Deinococcus sp. | reverse complement strand
AAGGCATACGGGGTAGAGAGGAGGAGGGGCAGGACATGACCCCTACAGATTAGAAAAATGTGTGCGTTAGTCAGCCCGCAAGGGGAGAGGGAGCAAAACCACGTTGTGAACACGAAATTCTATTCAACAGTCACAACTTTCTGGATAGGGTCTAAGTACAACGTACTTCTGACGATTCTCGCTTCGCCCGGTCAATTTAAAAGGGAATCTCTTCCTCACCGGCTGGGGCCTCGGCAGGAGCGCGGGTGGCGCGTGGTGCGGGGGCGCTGGCCGTCTGGGGCCGCGCTGCCTGTGCCGCGACGGGCTGAGGCTGACGGGCCGCTTGTGGCTGAGGCTGGCCCTGGAACGACTGGCGGCCCGCTGGCGCGGCATAACGTTCCTGGCGTTTGCCGCCCCGGAAAATAGCGAGGGTCACGTACTCGAACTCGCCGTCGGACTTCTCACGCACATGGTCGGGGTCGGTGCTCTTGGCCCCGCGACTGTACTTGATGGCGGCGGGCAGCTTCATCTTGCGGCTGTCCACGGCTTCCAGTTCGCGGCGGCGGTAGGCGTGGCCCCGGTGAATGACCATGTCCTCGCCTTCCGGGTTCTTCCATTTGCGTGCCCCGATCAGCGACCAGTCGAAGTCGGGTTCGTTCTCCAGCGGAAACTGATACCCCCCGCTGGGAATCTCGCCACTCGTCCAGCCCAGGCGGCCATACTGGCGCTGCACGTCGAGCAGTTTGTCGGCACTCTCGACATCTACAGAAACTTTGGCCCCCAGGTCGGTCAGAAATTCAATATGCAGCATCACTATGCCTCCTTATGTAAATAACATAACACATTGGGTCTAGTCTTGCTACCCTCGAATTGGCGGCACAGATTGACAGGACAGAAAAAACCGCCGGGTGGGCGGTCGGATAAGGGGGAGGTGAACCTCAGCTGGCCCGGAACAGCCCAAAGAGCCGCGCGGGTTTCTTCTGTTTGGCTTTGGCTTCCGGCTGGTGGCTGACATGCATGGGCGTGCGCTGCTGAACGCCGCAGTGGCTGCACTCCAGCAGCGTCGGCGAGGTGCGTTTCATGTCGTGTGTGCAGGCAGTGGCCCGCAGATAAACCATGTGCGCCGCCGCTTCCGCCTCTTCGGGCGTGGCTCCGGTCGCGGTGTAAAACGGATCTTCGCGGTCGTCGGCCAGACCTTTTTCATTGCCCAGCACGAATGTGTGCGTGTAAACCGTCACTACCCGTACATCCTTCTTGTACGGCTCAAGGCGGCTCAGCTGTCCTTTGGTTTGAAGTGCGCCTACCCAGATCATGCCCAGATTGGGCCATAACCCTTCTGACACAGGGTTCACAACAGGCCAGATTAAGCAAGATTAAGCCGGATTGAGCAAGCTCTTCAGGTCTATGGACCGTGAACAGCCCCAGAAGTTGTCCCTAGCGCCGTCCACCGTATTTGGGCGGGGCTTTTTTGACCCCGGCAAAGCGGTTTTTTTCCTTGCGGCGCTGCGCCGGGGTCAACGTCGCTGCCGTGCTTGGACGCTGATTGACCGGGGGCCGTGTTCTGTTATCGAAGGTATCTATGTTGAAAAACTTAATGCAGGGCAAGTACAGCGCAAAGACCAGCAACATGCTGCCCCAGCCGGTTTTCAGGTAGGGGCGCAGCGGCGTCAGTTGCAGGCACGCGCTGACCAGACTGGCCATGAGCGCGAACAGCATGACCCGGATCGCCAGCTTAAGCAGCTTGGTGGTCGTCAGGCCCGGCGCCGGGTCGGGGGTGGTCAGCCAGCGCCAGAGGTTCACGTCTCGTCCGTGGCACTGGGGCTGGGGGTCAGGCGGCGGCTGAAGGGTGGCAGTTCGGGCCACTCGGTCTGGCCGCCGTCTGCACTGAGAAGCAGCGTCGGCTTATGCATCTTCTGGGCCAAGCGTTCGAGGGCGGCGGCGGTGGCCCTGTCGCGGGCCGGACTGACCAAAATCAGGCCGCGCACCGCACTTTTTCCGGCAATCAGGGAAGCTGCGCCGAACAGTTCGCGCTCGCCCGCCGGAACCTTGGCGGCGTTTTCCATACGCTCGGCCCGCTGAACGATGTCGGGCAGCGGCAACTGGGTGCTGAACACCGGATACAGTTCCAGGGCTTCCAGCGCCGGGCGCAGGCCAGCGGCCAGGGCGTCCTCGTTCAGCAGGGTGCGCGGGCCGATCACGGCCACCGTCGCCTGCGAGGCGCGGCTGAGGTTGGGCAGGCTGCTTCTGGGGGCGCTCAGTAGCGGGCGCACCTTGTCCAGGGCCAGGCGCACCTGCCCGGCATTGTGCGTCAGCCGCAGGCCGAGTTCGGTGGCGGCGGTTTCGGTGGACTTGTGGCTCTCGTCAGGGACGCTCACCAGTGGGGGCAGACCGCTGATGCGCCGGGGCAGTAACTCGGTCAGTGCCTCGCCCCAGGCGTCGCCCGATACGGTGGGCCACTCGGGAACGACCACCAGATCGGGATGTTCCAGGCTCAGGATGCGCCCCAGTGCCAGCTGCACCGTGACCGGTTCACCTTCCAGGCTTTGCTGCCCTAGCGCCAGCGCCTCGGCAGCAGACAGGGCGGGCAGCACTGACTCTGCCCCCAGTTCTTTCAGGAACGCCGACCAGTACCCGGACAGTCGCGCCGCGCGCGAATCAAGCAAACCAACCTTCACCCCTACAGTCTACCCCCACGGGTCTGGTCTGGGCCGCTGCTCCCCGCCACCAGACCTGGCAGCTATGTTCTAGCCCCTGTGTTTGGGCCGCTATGCTTGGCCGCATGAGTCGTGACGCCCTGAATCTGCCCGATCCGCTGCGCCGGGTGCTGCCCGCGGCCCGCTGGGAACGCGTGGGCCACGGTGAAAGTGGGGCCGAGGTCTGGCGCAGCACCCGCCACGTGGTCAAGGTGCAGCCGCGTGGCCCCCGTTTTGTCAGCTCACTGCAACAGGAGCGCGAGCGTCTGCGCTGGCTGGCTCCCCGCCTGCCTGTGCCCGCCGTGATCGGCTACGAGGTCACAGAAGGCCATGAATACCTGGCGATGTCCC
>JAGLBK010000268.1 GCA_018260275.1 Deinococcus sp. | reverse complement strand
GCCCCCGCACCGAGCAGCGCGTGCCCATGACCCGCATCCGCGCCCGCATCGCCGAGCGCCTCAAGGAAGTGCAGAACACGGCGGCGCTGCTAACCACCTTCAACGAGGTCAACATGCAGCCCAGCATGGACCTGCGTAAGAAGTACCAGGACCAGTTCGTCAAGAAGCACGGCGTCAAGCTCGGCTTCATGAGCCTGTTCGTGCGGGCGGCCACCGAAGCCCTTAAAGCCTTCCCAATGGTCAACGCCAGCGTGGACGGCAAAGACGTCATCTACCACGGCTACTACGACATCGGCATCGCCGTGGCTTCCGACCGTGGTCTGGTCGTGCCCATCCTGCGCGACACCGAGAACATGAGCCTCGCTGACATCGAAAAAGCCATCGCCGGGTACGCCGACAAGGCCCGCAGCGGCAAGCTGACCATGGAAGACATGAGCGGCGGCACGTTCAGCATCACCAACGGCGGCACCTTCGGCAGCATGATGAGCACCCCGATCATCAACGCGCCCCAGAGCGCCATTCTGGGCATGCACAACATCATCGAGCGCCCGATTGCCCAGAACGGTCAGGTCGTCATCGCCCCCATGATGTACCTCGCGCTGTCCTACGATCACCGCCTGATCGACGGCAAGGAAGCCGTGCAGTTCCTGGTCATGATCAAGAACCTGCTCGAAGACCCGGCCCGGATGCTGCTGGACCTCTGAGCTAACCCTTTTCTGCAAGCTTCTGCTAGCGCGAACGGCTTTCCCGGCTATTCGCGCTTTGCTGTAGCAGCTCCGGCCCTTGCCCCTCAGCTCAGTGACACTTCAGTTGGCCTGGTGGCCTGCCCTGTGCCGGACAATAGACGGATGTTCGAGTTCGATCCCGCCACTCACCTGACCCGGCATGTCACGTCGCGGGGCACGCGGGTCTATGTCATGAGCATCCGCGCCTTCGCGCACCTCAGCGTCAATTCGTTTCTGGTGGTAGAGGGCGACCCGCACGCCCCGACCTACACGGCCCTGATTGACATGGGCAGCAGTGAAACCCAGTCGCGCCTCGGCCTGATCGCGGGTCTGGAGGCCGTTCGCCGCGACTACGGCGAGCAGTGGTCATGGGCCAGCCTGTCGCGCCTGATCGTTACCCACGCTCACCCCGACCACGCGGCGGGCCTCCCCTGGGTGCGTACCCAGACGGACGCACCACTAGCCGCGCATGAATGGGGCCGCCTGATCCTCGAAGACCCCCAGGCTGATCTGGCGCAGGGCCGTCCACTGATCGAGCGCTATGTGGCCTGGACTGGCGTGACCGGAAGTTATGCCCAGCGCTTAGGCCGCCGCGCGGAGAAAAGCTGGATGCCTTCCGGCGTGCCCGTCGAAACGGTCTTACATGACGGCGACCGCCTCGATGACTGCTTCGACATCATCCATACGCCGGGCCACGAGGGGTCACAGGTCTGCCTGCGCCTCGACAATTTCCTGCTGACTGCCGATCACGTCCTGCCTTACAACTCCCCCCCGCTCATGCCGGAATGGGTGCGGCGCGGCGGGGGTCTGAGCCAGTATCTGGCCTCACTGGACAAGATCGAGCCTCTCGCCGGAATAGACCTTGCTCTGGGCGGACACGACATGCCTATGCCCCACTGGCGGACAAGAATCACCGACCTGCGCGAACGCTATGAGAGCAAGCTGGCGGCGCTCCTCGAAATCGCGGACGTGCCCCAGACCACCGAACAGCTCACGCTGCGCCTCTATCCGAATATCCGCGAAGCCCAGGCCATTCTCCTGATCGACCAGACGGCGGCCCTCGCCGAGTATCTGCTCGTGCAAGGAAGGTTGTCGTCGGTCGATTCTTCCGATCTTCCGGCGCGGTTCGTCAGGTCCTCGTGAGCCTTCACCCTCTACCCTGAGCGCATGAGTCTTCAAGGGCGCTTTGGCGGGATAACACAGGGTCTCGATCTGCACGGTGAATTCGATGGCCGTGAGTTCAGGGGACGGATCGGTTCTTTTACCGAAGGTGCCGATGTCCAGATTGCTGCGGGCGAGGGGGTCATCCTGGGCCGCGTCGGGACCTTTACTCAGGGCTTTGATCTCAGGGCTACCATCGAGGGCCACCGACTCCTGATTCACCTGGGCGGCGTATCCGACGCTGTCGAGGCCGTTCTGGAATTCACGGCGGAAGGGGCCAGCGGGCGCTACGGCACCTTCACGGCTGGTCAGGACATCACCCTGCGTCACTACGCGGGCGAGGTGCGTGGCCGCACCGGCAGCTTCACGCAAGGAATGGATTTCCGCCTGGAGCTTGGTGATGTGCCTTTGCCGCTGGCCGCTATGCTTGTTGTCTGCACTCTTCGTGTCTGGAACGAGAAAACTCCCTGATTCTCAGAGAAGGTCAAGGCCGCCACAAACCAGAGGGGTTGACAGAATTTGCGCAGGCCTGTATTGTTTCTGAGCCTCGGTTGAGGCGCGGTGCATGACAACGAAGCGTGAACGAGATACGAGATGATTATTTTAAGCGTGTCAGACGATTGTCTGGCTGCTTCTAACAAAGCTCAGCCATGAGAGTGGCTGAGTGAAGGTCAAGATACTAAGGGTCCACGGTGGATGCCCTGGCACTGGAGCCGATGAAGGACGCGATTACCTGCGAAAAGCCCTGACGAGCCGGAGATACGCTTTGACTCAGGGATGTCCGAATGGGGAAACCCACCTGTTTACAGGTACGCCTTTTGGCGAGGGAACGCTGGGAACTGAAACATCTCAGTACCAGCAGGAGAAGAAAGAGAAATCGATTCCGTCAGTAGCGGCGAGCGAACCCGGATCAGCCCAAACCGAGATGCTTGCATCTCGGGGTTGTAGGATCACCATTTAAGATTTGGCCCCCCCATCTGAAGCAGCTGGAAAGCTGAACCACAGCAGGTGATAGTCCTGTAGGAGTACGGCGGGCCAACTGAGGTGACACCTGAGTAGGTCGTTGTTCGTGAAACGATGACTGAATCTACGCGGACCACCGCGTAAGGCTAAATACTCCCAGTGACCGATAGCGAATAGTACCGTGAGGGA
>JAGLBK010000267.1 GCA_018260275.1 Deinococcus sp. | reverse complement strand
TGGTGCGGGCGTTGAGGTAACGGGTGCGGTCACGGAAATCGTCGGCGGTCAGCAGCACCTGCGCCACGTTGACCCCGTAGAGGTCGGCGATGGTCGCGTAACGGTGCATCAGCTGGCCCTGGCCCACAGCGGCGAGCAGCTGTTTTTCGGCCAGGGTGCGGTCACGCGGCGGAAAGCCCAGCACTTCCCAGCCCGCGTTCACCGCGCCGCTGCTCACCAGCACGACCTCGTGCCCGCCCGAGCGCACGGCGGCCATACTCCGCATCAGGTCGACCAGCCGGGGGCCGTGCAGGCGGTCGGTTCCGGCGGTCAGGACGCTCGTTCCGAGCTTGAGGACAACGCGCATAGCTCTCAGCATAAGCCCACAGCGCTTTTAGAAAAATCCCCGGCGCGGCTGTTTACTGGAATAATCGGGGCGTATGACTAACGAGATGCTAGAGCAGGGCAAAGCCAAGCGGGCCAGCGTGATGGGCCAGCCGTTCGTCGACCGGGCCTTCGCGGGCGACCCGGAGGCGTTCGGGGCCGATTTCCAGCGCTTCATGACCGAGTACGCTTGGGGCGCGGTCTGGGGCCGCGGGAACCTGACCGACCGCGAGCGGCACATGATCACCATAGGCATTCTGGCGGCGCTGGGGCGTACCGGAGAACTGAGTGGGCATCTCCGGGCGACGGCCAACACGGGGGTCAGCGAACGGGACCTGAGCGACGTGCTGCATCAGGTGGCGATCTATGCGGGGGTACCTGCGGCGCTGGGGGCGTTTAATCTGGCGAAGCAGGTGTATGCGGAGCGGGAGGGGGAGCAGTAAGGGTTTTTAGTGTGCTTTTCCCCCACCCCCCAGCCCCCTACCCCGGCTGGGGCAGGGGGGGCGGCGCTCCGCTGAGGAAGTGGATGCTATTGCGAGCGGCGGGCAAACTTGGAGGTTGCGCCCGGCGGGGCCTTGGACACGAAATGTCCGGAGACGGTTCCTGGGCCCGCGCCCTTCGGGCACGACGGCCCCCGTTGCTTTCTGCGGTGACGGTGGGTGCTTGGCTGTTAGCTCTTTGCCCTTGTGGTACTGACTATGGCGCGGTGTTTTTAGCCTCTCCCCCCTTTGCGGGGGACTCGTAGAGCTGCCCGGCAGAGATGTCCCGTAGGGACAGAGGGGGGAACCGGGGCAGTGCAGCCCTGCCGCGCCAGACCTTCAATCTGGCCTTGTCCCAAACTACCGCTAGCATGGCCTGAGGAAAAGCGGCTGGCGGCAAGGTTCAATTCGCAGGCTCAGGCACAGCATGCTCGGTCGGCTTGCCGGTCAGGCTGATTCCGGCGCTGGCGGCGACCACGCACAGCAGGGCCAGCCACTGCGTTACGCTCAGGCGTTCGTGCAAAAAGAGCAGGCCGCTCAGGGCCGCAATGGCGGGTTCCAGGCTCAGCAAAATGCCCATGATTCGGGCAGGAATGGCACGCAGCGCGCGCATTTCCAGGGTGTAGGGCAGCGCACTCGACAGGATAGCCACGCCCAGCCCCAGCCCCAGCACATGCGGCGCAAAGAGCCGGGAGCCGCCCTGCCACAGCCCCAGGGGCAAGGTCATCAGCGCGGCGATCAGCATGCCAGGCACCACACCCGCCACACCGGGCAGGCGGCGGCCCACCGCGCCCCCGGCAAGGATGTACACGACCCAGAACGCTCCGGCGGTCAGCGCGTACCCGGCCCCCACCCAGTCGAGCGGCCCACTGGCTCCGCCGTGAAGCCCACCGTGCGGCGTAATCATGGCGATGCCCACGCCCGCCAGCAGCACCCAAACGAAGTCCAGCGGGCGGCGCGAGCTGAACAGCGCCAGCAGCAGCGGCCCCACGAACTCGAAGGTCACAGCCAGTCCCAGCGGCAGGCGCTCGACCCCAGCATAAAAACACAGGTTCATCAATCCTAGTGACGCGCCGTAGGGCAGCACGGTCAGCCAGTCGGCGCGGCTCAGTTTACGCAGGTCGGGGCGGAAGATGACCATCAGCAGCAGCGCCGCCAGCGAAACCCGCAGGGTCGTGGTGCCCAGTGGCCCGACCGCCGGAAAAAGCGTCTTGGCAAAGGCCGCCCCGCCCTGCAAGCTGATCATCGACAGGATGAGGGAAGGGACAGGGGCAAGCGGGACACGGCGCACCGCGTCAGTATGTCGTTTCTGGGACGGGGCACCCTGAAGGCTGTCTCGATTCCCGGTCAGGACTTGTGGTCTTTGTCCGCGCGCTTGTCCTCTGCCTTGCCGGGCGCTGGCGGCGTGCCGTAGATGTTCTTCAGTCCCACTTCGATGCCGTCGTCGGGTGAGACGGTTGCCGGGGAGGCCGGGTCAGAGGTCTTGCTCTGGGCTGATGTCGGGGCCGCAGTGGTAGCCGGGGCTGCACTGACAGCAGGGTTTGCCGTCCGGGTGCCGGACACTGGACTCAACGATGGCACCGTGATGGGCGCGTCATCGCTGGTTGCGCTGGTCGGGGCCGGGGTGCTGGCGGGTGTGGCCGGGACGGTGCCAGGGGTTGTGGTCGGGGCTGCGGTCTGTGGCAGTGGCCTGAGCAGCTCGGAAAGCGGGGTTTTCATGTCCGGGGCGCGGTAGCCTTCTTCTTTCAGCAGCTTACCGGAGGCGTCGCAGGTGGCGGTCACGTCCAGCACCTTACCTGCAAAGCCCGACCACTCGGCCCGTACCCGCAGAAGCCTGCCCTGTGGGTCGTATTCCTGAGTCACGATCTGCACGTTGTCGGGGGCGCGGTGGCCGTGGGTAAACACCTTGCTGCCGTCGGCGCGGGTTTCGACCTGTCCTGCTTCGGTGAGGTTGGGCATCTTCTGTTCTCCTTTGGCAGAACTGTAGGTCAGGTAAGCCGCCTGTGTCAGCCCTACGGCCCCGAGGGTCAACAAACTGCCAATACCGACGGGCCGCAGGAGCTGGAGCAGCGGGGGAGGGCGCATCACTTCTGGGATACGTGCCCTGGGGCCTCGAAGTTCCCGGAGCCCAGGGCAACCGCAAAGTCCCGAAAACGAATAACAGGTAACCAGTATTACGGGATAAACAGAAATCCTGCCGCTTG
>JAGLBK010000266.1 GCA_018260275.1 Deinococcus sp. | reverse complement strand
CCCATGTCTGCCGGAAGATTGCAGCCCATAATCTCGCTCTCTTCTTCGGAGGTCTCTGATCCCCTAGCACTCGAGGTAAAGAATACGAATAGAACGCTTATCAGCTGATGCCCAGAGCTTCCAGATCAGCCTTCAACTGCGCGGCGTTTTTGAACTGGATGGCCTGCATTCCCACCGAGCGGGCCGCCTCGACGTTCTGGATGCGGTCGTCGATCATCACGGTCTGCTCGGGGCTGAGCTGGGCCAGCCGCAGCCCCAGACGGTAGACCGCGGGGTTGGGTTTCATGACGCCCAGGTAACAGGACGTGAAAAAGGCCAGCAGAAATTCGTCGAGGTGATAGGTGGCGATGCGGTAGGCGTTGAGGTCGTGGCCCTCATTGTTCAACGAGTACATCCGCCAGCGCTGCCCCAGGTCGCGGGCCAGGGCCAGGGCAGCCTCGTCGGGCTGGCTCTCGGCTTCCATCGCCGCGCGAAATTCTTCTTTGCCGAAGCTGCGCGGCTGATAAAACACGACCTGGGCAAGGTATTCGTCCAGGGTCATGCGGCCCAGCTCCAGTTCGGGCACGGCGAGCTTGTGGCGCTCGGTAAATTCGTTGTTGTCGAGGCCAAAGCGCGCGGTCACGTCGGCCCGCTGTTCCCGGTCCCAGCCGTTGGTCAGAAGGACGCCGCCGATATCCCAGAACAGAGCTTTGATGGTCATGCCCCAGGGTAACGCAGCCCGGCACTCAAATGCTGACCAGCCCCAGTTGCAGGCCGCGTGTAACGGCGGCGGTGCGGCTCTGCACGCCCAGTTTGGAATAGATCGCCTGCACATGAAATTTGACGGTACTTTCACTGACGCCCAGTTCGCGGGCGGCCCGTTTGTTGCTCAGGCCCTCGGCCAGCAGCCCCAGCACGTCGCGTTCGCGGGGGGTCAGGGCCACGTCGCCCTCAGGAAAGTCCTCTTCTTCGTCCGGTTCGGTGAGGCCCACTTGTGCCGGGGGCAGAACCGCCAGCCCCGCCGCTGCGCCCAGCACCCCGGCAAACAGTTCGGCGGGGGTCGCGTCGGTGGGTA
The DNA here is from genome assembly GCA_018260275.1 of Deinococcus sp. Lineage (GTDB taxonomy): Bacteria > Deinococcota > Deinococci > Deinococcales > Deinococcaceae > Deinococcus. The sequence goes on along the minus strand of JAGLBK010000266.1, from coordinate 1,998 downwards.
GAGCCGCGTAGCCCCCGGCGCTGAGTTCGGAAAGCAGCGACACCCACGCCACCGAACCCACGCTGACCAGGGCTGGAGCCTCCGCCAGAGCTTCGGGGTCAGCCAGCGACGCGTCATCTATCAGCCACACGTCGGCCCAACTTTCGTCGGTTGCGGTTGCGGCTGCCTGAACGCCGAAGCCCGCCGAGGTCAACACCGCCGCCAGACCCGCCCCGGCCACCGCCGAATGCACCAGCAGGCGCACGGTAGGCAGGGTCAACGCTGAAGTGGTCATGCCCCATGCTAGGCCAGCCGGAGAAGCCGGGGCCGGGGCGGGAACCAGGGCGGGGCGTCCCGTCATGCTCAGTGTTGCCCCACGGTCAGCTCGATGCCCTGTTCCTCGCCGCCGCGCAGAATCCGGGCGCTGAGGGTCTCCCCGGCCTGGTTGCGAATGCGCTGAAGCAGTTCCTGGGGGTGGCGCAGCGGTTCGCCGCCCAGCGACAGCAGGATGTCACCCAGCTTGAGGCCCGCCGACTGAGCCGGGCTGCCCGCCTCGATCTGCACCACCGTCAGGCCGAGGCGTCCGCTCCGCTGCCCTTCAGGGTGCTCGCCAGGATACTCACTACGTGCCATTCGGCCCCAGCCGCCGCGTTCGCCACGCCCAGACCGCTCGGAACGGGGGTCGCTCCGGCGGGGATCACCACGCTCTGCGCCGTCATGTCCACCGAAGTGGCGCCCATTGAAAGCGCGTTCATGGGAGCCACGCACTTCAGAACCCCGGCGCCCGGAGTCACGTTCTCCACGATCTTCAAAGCCGCGCCCACGGGGATCATGTTCCGGGCCGCGTGGGCCACGTCCGTATCGTTCAGGTCCGCCATGTCCAGGTCCATGCTGCCCAGGTCTATGCGTTTCGGGGCCGTGGTCGCCGCGTCCGCCCCAGGGCCAGCCTTCAGGAGCGCCACGCTGGGGGCCATGCGGCTCATCCTGGGTGTCTTCCGGACGGGGCGAGGGTCGTTCGCCGGGCAAACGCACCGGCTGCGTGCCGATCCCCAGGTAACCGCGCGGCACCCGGCCTTCGCTGCCCAGCAATCCGGCGACTTTCAGGGCGCGTTCGGCAGGCACGGCGAGCAGCACAGCGGGGGCCGGGCCACCTCTGCCGGGGCCACGTCCACGCCGCTCCGGTTCCTGCATGGCGACCATGCGCGAGATTCCGGCGTTCAGTACGCCCACCAGACCGCCACGGGCGTCAATCAGTGCGCCACCGGTCACGCCCCGGAAAGGAGCGGCCCCGCTGGGCAGCCAGCCGTTACGTGCGGGTTGACCGTACAGGCCCAGCGCCACCTGCGGCGCGTCGTGTGGGCGGCCCACCGCCAGCAGCAGCTCGCCGACGCGCACGCCAGTGCTGACGCTCAGGGCGGGCATGTTCAGGCCGTCCACCTTCAGCAGCGCGAGGTCGCTGGCCGGGTCGCTTCCGGCGACGGTGGCACTCAGGGTGCGGCCATCCGGGGTGGTGATGTCTATTTCATCGCCGTGCAGGACGTGGGCGGCGGTCAGGATAAGGCCGTCACCGATCACAGTACCGCTCACCGGGCGCTGGGTCTGCACGGTCACGAGAGAATGTGCGGCAGTTTCTACGCTATCTGCCAGCGTGTTCGAGAAATCGGAAAGATTCGTCATGCCAGTAGTGTGCCCGCGTGATCCAGAAACTGCGCCCGCAAAACGGACAGGCTCTGGCCCTGGCCGAACGGAGGGGGAGGCCAGAGATGGCAAACGCGAGAGATGACGGTGGTGGGAGATGACAGTGGCAAGGGAAAGACCGCCGTACCCACGCAGAATGCCCTATGGTAAACCGCAATGGAGCAGCCTCCCCGTTCAAGTAGCGCCGCAAGCACGCCCGCCCAGTCCCGGCTGCGCCTGCGGGTGACCCATACCGCCGAGTCCTTTATCCGCGCCGGGCACCCCTGGGTGTACGAAAGCAGTGTGCGCGAACAAAACCGTGCGGGCGAGGCGGGCGAACTG
>JAGLBK010000265.1 GCA_018260275.1 Deinococcus sp. | reverse complement strand
GTCGGGTTTTCAGGGTCATCCTGGCGGACACGGGCGGCCCCGAATTTCTGTTCCCAGAGGCTCTGCCAGTGCTCCGGGCCGCTGTTGCCCAGGCCCGGCACGATTACGATGGTCGGCGTCATGGCAGACAGTCTAGAACCTCAGCCCGGCGGCACATGGACGGTATCTACCTGCACGCCGTAGCGCAGCAGAATGGTTTTGAGCTGCTGCGTGGCCTGCACGGCCTGGGTGCGGCCCTCCGGGTGAAAGGCGAGGGTCAGGCGGGCGGGCTGACCGGGGCGCGGCTCCTGCGCCTGCACCTGAAGCGGCTTACGGAAGATGCCGTCGCTCATCAGGTCGCGCAGAATCCGGGTAAAAGTCAGGTCGTCCACACCGTCGAGCGTAAAGACAATCCCCTGGCGCGGTTCGGTCATGGCCCCAGCATAGAACGCGCCAGCGGGGCCGAGCCGTTAGAATGCCCCGGATGACGACTGATTTCGACGCTGTCTACGAGGAACGCCTCAACGGAGCGAACCTGTATTTCGAGGTGGTCGGCCCGGCAGACCTGGGCGAACCACCCATCGTGTTTTTGCATGGCGGCCCCGGCTACAACAGCTACTCCTTTCATAGCCTGTTCGGTGAGCACCTCGAACACCGCCAGGTGATTTACCTCGACCAGCGCGGCAGCGGGCGCAGCGGCCCCCTGGAAGACACCGAGCAGGGCGACGAGGCCCTCGACCTCGACACGCTGGTCGACGATGTCGAGGCAGTGCGCGAATTTCTGGGTCTGGGGACGATTATCCCGCTGGGACACGGCTTCGGGGCACTGATCGCCCTGGAATATGCCCGGCGTTACCCAGTGCACACCGCCCGCGTGGTCGTGGTCAACCCGTGGGTACATTTTCCGGAACTGGCCTACACGCTGCTGGCCGAAGCCTCGGCGTTGCGGAGCGTGCCCGTGGACGACCCCGCCGACCGGCTCCGCGCCGAAACGCCACAGGGCCAGCACCCGGCGGTAGGAGCCGCCCGCATCGAGGCCGCGTTTGCGCTGCTCAATGCCCGTGATCTGCTCAATGCCATGCAGTTCACCGACGCCGCCAGCCGGATGCACCTCGAATTTGCCGATGTCGAGGGCCAGCTGCTCAGCGCGGGCGAGGTGCAGCAGGCGCTGGTCAATCAGGGACTGTGGGAATTCGAGTACCCACCCTTTTTGACCGAAATTCGCCGCCCGGTCTTCATCATCGCCGGGGCACAGGACCGCACCAGTTACCCCGAGCAGGTGCAGTGGGTGGCCGATCTTGCGGGCGGCGACGTGACCGTGCTGGACGCCGGGCATTACCCCTGGCTGGACGACGAGGAAGCCTTTGCCGAAGCGCTGGAAGAGGCGCTGGAGCGCTGAGCGCAGCTCTAAGAGCGTGTTTATAAAGGGTCAGGAGGTTTTTTTAAGCTGCGACACAGACGCGGTCTTTTGACCCTCGCCCCTTGTGGGAGAGGGCCTCGCGTAGCGAGGGGTGAGGGGGCGACCGGGCAAACTTTAACGCTCTAGACGACGAAATCCCAATTAGGTGTGGTTTGTGGGAAAAACTTTATAAACACGCTCTAAAAAGTCATCTCACCACTCGGGAAATCTACGACGCGGTAGCCGTAGGCGTTGATGACTTTCGCTCCGCTGGCCTCGTCGGTGTACTCGATTTTTTTGCCCTCGTACTCATGAATGTGGCCGTGAATGACCATCGGCGGGCGGCGCAGGCGCATCAGGCCGTTGAATTCCGGACAGCCCCGGTGCGCGAAGTCTTTTCCGGCGTGGGGGCCGTCCGGCGGCGCGTGCGTCAAAAAAATGTCGATGCCGCGCCGGGTTTTCCAGGCCAGTTTCCGCATGCCCCAGCGCACCTCGGCGTCGGTGAACTGCCCCCCGCCGCTGCGGTAGCGTGGGCAGCCGCCCCAGCCCGCGATTCTCAGGCCCGCTTCCTCGATCACGCGGCCATGCGCCGAAATGACGCCGCGCGGCAAAATGCGCTGGTCGTCCTCGTTGACATACTCGTTTTCGTGGTTGCCATGCACGTAAATCACGGGCACGGTCATCTTGCTCGCCAGAAATTCCAGAAAGTACCCCGGCAGGTCGCCCGCCGCCAGCACCGCGTCCACCGGGGGAATACCCTGCGGAAAACCGCTGCGGTACACGAAAGGATGCACGAAGTCGGCGACCAGCATCAGGCGTTTGGTAGGGGCAGGGGAATCGGGCATGAAAAGGGTCCGGGCAAAAGACCATACAGAACTATCGGCAACGCCCGTGAGGTTCCAAGGGTACGCTAAAGCCGTGGCACTACTCTTTACTCGCCGTTTACTGTTGTGGCCGCTGAACCGGAGCATCCTGGAAACCCGGCTTCAGAGCGCTGATTTCAGTCTGGAGTGTCCCTTGCCTGCGGGCCAGCTGACCGTACATTTCGGCCCCGACTGGCCGGGCGACCCGCTGAGCGCCTTTCCTTACCTGTTTACGCAGCTGAACGCGCAACAGGACATCCCAGGGACCTTCGTGGCGGTGCACCGGCAAACGGCGGAGGCGGTGGGCCTGCTGGGCAGCAAAGGCCGCCCACGGCAGGGCGAACTGGAAATCGGCTACGGCTTTAGCCCGGCAGTCTGGAATCAGGGGTACGCCACCGAAGCCCTGAGCGCCCTCCTCCCCCACCTGCTGGACTGGCCCGGCGTCCATACCCTGACGGCGCAAACCGCGCCCGGCAACGGGGCCAGCGAGCGGGTGCTACAAAAAAGCGGCTTCGACCGCACTGGCGGCTGTACCGTCACCTCAGCGGGCAGGTTGAGCGGCTGGATTTACCGCGCCCCGGTGTAAAGGCCCCCGCCGAGCGGCACCGGACAGCATGAATATTCACTTGAATATGCACTAAGGCCGTGCTGCACCCGAGCCGGGGAAATAATGTTGCAGCCGTGAGGCATAACCCCTTTCAGGCTTTAAGCTGCTATTCATGAACATCTCTATTCTGGGTATTCCGATGGACCTCGGGGCCGGGCGGCGCGGCGTGGATATGGGCGCTTCGGCGCTACGTAATGCTCAGCTGGCCGTA
>JAGLBK010000264.1 GCA_018260275.1 Deinococcus sp. | reverse complement strand
ACGGCCAGCGTCAGCAGGGAGCCGACCTGCTCGAAAGCATGACCCTGACCCGTGAACAGGGTTTCGGGCGCGAGGTGCAGCGCCGCATCATGCTGGGCACCTACGCGCTAAGCAGCGGCTATTATGACGCCTACTACAGCAAGGCCATGAAGGTGCGCCGCCTGATCGCCGATCGCTTTGCCGCTGCGTTCGGACAGTACGACGTGCTGGTGACGCCTACCAGCCCTTTCCCGGCCTTCAGGCGCGGCGAGAAGACCAGCGATCCGCTCGCCATGTACGCCGCCGACGTGGACACCGTCGCCATCAATCTCGCGGGGATTCCGGCCCTGAGCATCCCCGCCGGATTCGAGGAAGTGGGCGGCGTGCGTCTGCCAGTCGGCGTACAGCTGATCGCCCCGGCACTGAAAGACGAACTGCTCATCAGCGTCGCGGGTGGTCTGGAGGGAATCGGGGCTGTGAAGCTGGAGAGTCCTCAGCTCTAGAGCAGTTGACGAAAAGAAGTTGCCGTGTGTCCCCCTGCAAGCAGCTCTGCGAGTCACCTGCCGCTTCGCGGCACCCTCTGCTCCGCAGCTCTACGAGGCTCCCGCAGGGGGCGAGGGTCAACAGCGCAAAACATTCTTATGTCAAATGCTCTAGGCCAGCCAGGTAGGACGGCTAGCGGTAACACCCACCGACCGGGCGAATGGGTCATTTGCTCTACCAAATTGGCCCCCGAGTTGTCAAACTGGCTGTATGCAAGGTGGCGATAGAGCGGGTATTCCAGCAGGTGACGCTGTTCCTGTGCACTATCTGTTGCGTTCGCTGGGCCGGGCCGATGTGCTGGTCGACGGTCAGAGCGTGGTCTGGCCTGCCCGCAGCGCCGAGGAACTGCTGTGGTTTCTGCACGCCAACCCCTCCGGCAAGTATCGCCCCGACATCCTGTGGCAGCTGTGGGGCCTCGAAGACACGCCCGCCAGCGCCAACCGCTTTCGCGTGGCCCTGCACCGCCTCAGGAGTGTGCTGGGCCGCCCGGACGCCGTGACCGAGGAACGGGGCCGCTACGTGCTGCACCCCGATCTGATCGCGGCCAGCGACACCTACGCGCTGTTCGAGGCGCTGAGCCACTGTGCGCATTCGCCCAACGACCGCACGCGTGAAGAACTGCTGCGGCAAGCACTCGCCAGTGCCCAGGGCGAGTATCTGCCGCATCTGCACGGCGACTGGGTCGAGCAGGCCCGGGCCCAGTACCGCGCCGCCGTGGTCAGCGGTTACCTTTCGCTGTGGAAGCTGCACTGCGCGGCGCGGGAATGCTCCCTGGCGGCGCAGGCGCTGGTGCAGGCCGCCCAGAACGACCCCCTGATCGGCGAGGACCACCACCAGCACCTCATGATCTGTCTGTCATCGACCCGCGACCGTTTTGCGGCCATCGAGCACTACCGCCGCTACCGCTACTTTCTGGCTCATGAGGTCAGCGACACGCCTATGGCCCAAACCGCGCGGCTGGCCGAGCGCATTAAAGAAGGTGAGCAAACCTGTGTCCTCAGGCAGGGCGAACAGCTGGGGCAGTCTGCGGGCCAGGAATCCCAGGAACCAGCGACGTAGCTTCCGGTTGAATCCAGTGATTGTGGATTTCCTCCGCGTGGATTCTCTCAGTTCTGCAATCTGCATCACTTGACATGGCAAACAGGGCCGCCGTGATCAAGACGCGCTAAGTCCCCACGCCGCCAGGGCTGGTGCTTTCGCAGATATGGCGGAATTGAGCGGGAGTTGTACAGGCACGGGCCACCCAGGAACCGGCTCTGCTGGCGGCCCGTAATGCCTTCGTAATGCCCTCATTTCAATCTCATGGCATGGAGAAACCCGATGCTTGTCCGTGATCTGATGAGTTCGCCGCCCATCACGGCTGCGCCCGCCCTGCCTATTCCCGACGCCGTCCACCTGATGAAGTCGCGTGGGATTCGCCGCCTGCCGGTGCTCGATGGCCTGCAGCTGGTCGGCATCGTGACCGACCGCGATCTGCGCGAGGTGATGCCCGGCAAGGTCAGTACCCTCTCGCCCTGGGAAGCCACCAGTCGCCTGGCCGCCGTCAGTGTCAGCGACGTGATGCGCCGCAGTGTGCTGACCACCGTGGCTGAGGCCGATGCCCGCGACGCCGCCTACACCATGCTTCACCATAAGGTCGGGGCCTTACCGGTGGTCAGTGATGCGGGTGCTCTGGTCGGCGTGGTGACCGTCAGCGACATTCTGCGCGACTATGCCCGCGTTCCGGCGGAGGTGCAGGGATGACAGGGATGACCCCCGAAACCAGACCGACCACGGTGGTAGAGGCCGTACCCCCCGCGCCCGAGAACTCTTTGATGACTCCAGTTGCGCCAGTTCACGAGGAAGCCCGTGGCCCCGCGCCCGTCGGCACCCTGATGGTCATTGCCGTGCTGCTGCTGGTGACCATCGCTTTCTGGTGCCTGGTGCTGGGCATTCAGCAGGGGAGGGCCTGATATGGCGGCGCCCCGTATACAGCGGCTCGACCATCACACGATGGAGAAGTACGAGAACATCTGGTTCGGCATTGCCGTGGTCATGTCGGTCCTCCTGGCCGTGGCCGTGTTCGCCAGCTTTCTGAGTGGCACCATTCCGCGCATCGAGGATGAAGGTGGCGGCGGGCATCACCTCGAAGGAGTCAAGAACGGCCGCATCAATTCCAGGAATTTTGCCGGAACGCCTTTTGCCACGCCGGGACTGGTCGACAACAAGGACGGCACCTACAGCGCCTTCGTGGTCGCGCGGGCCTTTGCCTTCGACCCGCCTGTGCTGAAAGTGCCTGCGGGCAAGCCCGTGACCTTCTACCTGACCTCGGCAGACGTGCTGCACGGCTACTACGTTGAAAAGACCAATGTCAACGCCACCGTCATTCCCGGACAGGTCGCCAGCTTCACCACGACCTTTCGCAGCCCCGGCCCACTGAATATCGTCTGTGACGAGTACTGCGGGGTCGGGCACCACAACATGCTCAACAAAATCATCGTGGAGGCCCCCCAACCGTGACCACTTCGCCTGTCCACACTCCTGACCTGCCGCGCCCGGCTCCGGCCCTGGCCCCTGGGGACTTCCGCGCCCG
>JAGLBK010000263.1 GCA_018260275.1 Deinococcus sp. | reverse complement strand
GCCGTCCTGGACGCGCCGGACGTGGCGGCGGCGGCCAATGCGCTGCTACAGAAGGTCAGGCGCTGATGGCAGCGGGCCGTGTACCACCCATATTCCAGAGGAGCCAAACCATGCAGGTCAACGGACAACCCCATCCCTTTACGCCCGGCCTGACCCTTCACGCCCTGCTGCGCGAGCTGGACATTGCACCCGAGCGGGTCGCCATCGCCGTCGGTGACGACTTTTATCCTGGCGGGCAGGCCCCGGACCGCGAACTGGCCGAGGGCGACGTGGTGGAAATCGTGCGGGCGATTGGGGGAGGGTAAGTGTAGATGGTCAATGGTTGATGGTGAATAGAGGGCGGCTGACACGTCTTTTCCATCAACCATCACATCTCACCCACCAACATTCCTTCAGCGGAGCGAAACAAATGAATCCAACCGACCCCCTCACCATCGCCGGAAAAACCTTCTCCTCACGCTTGATGCTGGGCACGGGCAAATATCACGACTTTACGGTGATGAAGGCCGCCCTGGAAGCCAGCGGCACGCAAATCGTGACCGTCGCCATTCGCCGCGTGGAACTGAAAGCGCCCGGTCACGACGGCCTGCTGGACGCACTGGATTTGGACCGGTATCAGCTGCTGCCCAACACCGCTGGCTGCCGCACCGCTGAGGAGGCCGTGCGGGTGGCGAAGCTGGCCCGCGCCGCGACGGGCGTGGACTGGCTAAAACTGGAAGTCATTCCCGACCCCAAATACCTGCTCCCCGACCCCATCGGTACCCTGCAAGCCGCCGAAATTCTGGTGGGCGAGGGCTTTACCGTGCTGCCCTACGTTCAGCCCGACGCCGTGCTGGCCCGCGCTCTGGAACGGGTCGGCTGCGCCACCGTGATGCCGCTCGCCAGTCCCATCGGCAGCGGCAGGGGCCTGCGCACCTCCGAGCTGATTCGCACCGTGCTGGACGGCGCGGCGGTCCCGATTGTGGTGGACGCCGGGCTGGGTGTACCCAGTGACGCGGCGCAGGCGCTGGAACTCGGCGCGGACGCCGTGCTGGTCAACACCGCCATTGCCGAGGCCCGCGACCCCGTTGCGATGGCCCGCGCTTTTGCCCTGGGCGTGGAGGCCGGACGCCTGGGCTACCTGGCCGGACGTATGGCCGAGCGCGAGAGTGCCAGCCCCAGCAGCCCGGTGGCGGGGGTGGTGCGGCTGCCCGACCCGGAGGCCGTTGATGGGTGACGGTCCCGCTGCGCTGATGGTTGATAGGCAGTCTTTTTCCATCAACCATCATCCAGCCCCCATCACCGTCATCGGCGCGGGCCTCATCGGCAGCACCATCGCCTTTACCCTGCGCCGCGCCGGATACGCGGTGACGGTGTGGGACGCCGATTTGCCCGGAGCAGCCTGGAAGGCCGGGGCCGGAATGCTGACCCCGGACGGCGAGGGACTGACCGGTTCCCTTGCAGAAACTGCTCGTGAAAGCCTGCGCCTGTGGCCGGGGTTTGCCCGTGGCCTGGAGGCACAGAGCGGCGTCAGCGTCCACTTCCGCGAAGGACTGGAACGGACGCAGCCGGGCGGCTCCCGCCGGGTGACCCCTGGCGAAGGGCAGGTGCATCCGCCGAGCGTGGTGAAAGCGGCGCTGCATGGGTTGGAGGTGCGGCGCGAGACTTTTCCAGCAACCTTGACCGGCCAAACACCGACCCTGACCATCCTGGCCGCCGGGGCCTTCAGCGCCCGCTTTGGCCTCCCGGTCTTTCCGGTGCAGGGGCAGGCCCTCCTGCTGGACGCCCACAGCGAACGGCCCGCCCTATTCGGCCACCGCCGACGTGGGGAGGGCGCAAAAGCCTACGCCCTGGCACGGCCCGACGGCGTGTACATCGGCGCGACCGTGCGGCAGACAGCCTGCCCCCGGCCCGATGCCCACGCCCGGCGCTGGCTGGAACGGGCACGCGGCCAGCTGCTCCCCGACCTGTACGCCGCGCCCGTGAAGCAAACCCTGGTCGGCCTGCGCCCCGGCACGGCAGACGGCCTACCCATCGTCGGCCCGCACCCCGCCTGGCCAGAGGTGCTGGTCGCCACCGGCCACGGGCGACATGGGGCGCTGCTGGCCCCCTGGACCGCGCAGAAAATCCTGCGGCTGGTACGCGAACTAAGGCCATCAGAGGGCAGGGCATGACCCCGCCTCCGGTCGCCCTCACCATCGCCGGTTCGGATTCCGGCGGCGGCGCGGGGATTCAGGCCGACCTCAAGACCTTTGAGGCTCATGGGGTGTTCGGCACCTCGGCCATCACGCTGATAACGGCGCAGAATACCCTGGGCGTGCGGGGCGTGGAGTACGTCTCGCCGGGGATGCTGCGGGCGCAGATCCGCGCTGTGCTGGACGATTTTCCGGTCGCCGCCGTCAAGACGGGCGCACTGGGCCGCCCCGAACTGGTGGGGGTGGTGGCCGGGGAACTGCGCGGCGCGGGGTTGCCGCTGGTGGTCGACCCGGTGATGCTCGCCAAAAGTGGGGACGCCCTGCTGGACGCGGCAGCCGTCCGTACCTTGCTGGACGAGCTATTCCCACTGGCGACCCTGATTACCCCCAACCGGCCCGAATGGGACGCGCTGCGGGAGGCGGGCGCCGCCGACTCGTTGCCACTGCTGCTCAAAGGTGGGCATGCCCCCACTGGCGACCTGCTCACTGGCGGCAATACCGTGACCGACGAACTCCGCACGCCCGCGCACTCGCTCAGGCTGTCGGCCCCCCGGCTGCACACCCGGCACACCCACGGCACCGGCTGCACGCTGTCAGCGGCCATCACCGCGAATCTGGCGCGGGGGCTGGCCCTACCGCAGGCTGTCGCGCAGGCGCATGCCTACCTGCAGTCGGCGCTCAGGCGTGCGCCGGGGCTGGGGGCGGGACAGGGGCCTCTGGGGTTCAGGTTATACAAGCCTGAGCCGGATGTCGGCTGACCCTGCCGTACTTCGCCACGTTTGCCTGTTCCGGCGAGTCGATTCGAATTCACTGGCGTTTACAGCATTTTGCAGAATGTTAGTTCGCCGCGGTTACCCCCCTCTGCTGCGCAGCTTTTCAAGTCCCCTTGCTTTGCAAGGCCCTCCCCGCAAGGGGAGAGGGTCAGAAAAGCAACATCAGT
>JAGLBK010000262.1 GCA_018260275.1 Deinococcus sp. | reverse complement strand
TTCGTTACCGCCAGCTCCCGGCCAAGCTTCTTGGCCTGAACACCGATGCGACATCAACTTAACTCGTTATCAATAGCTGAAGTCTTCTGCCACCAGCCGCGCCGTCATCTTGGCCGACATCATCACGCTGGGGGTGCCGCCGCCGGGTTGCGCCCCCGCGCCGACCAGATAGAGGTTCTGCACGTCCTCGCTGCGGTTGTGCGGCCTGAAAAAGGCGCTCTGCACCAGCAGCGGCTCCGGCCCGAAGGCGTTGCCCAGGTAGCTGTCCAGCGTTCCGGCAAAGTAGTCGGGCGTGATGTACTCGGAATGGGTCAGCCGGGCACGCAGGTCAGGGATAATCCGGCGCTCCTCCAGGTAGTTGTAGACGCGCTCCACCAGCTTCGGCCCCTCCACCGTCCAGTCCAGACCACTGCCATTGTGAGGCACTGGAATCAGGGTGTACGCCGCGTGATGTCCGGGCGGGGCCAGCGCCGGGTCGGTCAGAGTGGGCACATGCAGGTACTGGCTGAAGTCCATACCCAGCACCTTCTGTCCGAAGATTTCAGTCAGCAGCGCCTCGTAGCGCGGCCCCAGCAGGATGTTGTGGTGCTTGAGATTGAGCGGCTGGCCGTCATCGCGGAAGCCGAAGTAAATCACTAGCAGGCTCATGCTCTGGCGGGCGGCTTTCACGCGCACATCCGAGTTGACCAGCCGCGCCGCTCCCGGCACCCGCTTGAGGTAGGTGTTGGCCCAGTCGCCGTTGCTCACCACCAGGTCAGCGGGAAGGCGTTCGCCGCCCTCCAGCACCACGCCCCGCGCCACCTTCTTGCTCAGCGGGTTAGTCACGGGCTGGCCCCACTCGTCGGTGACGATGATTTCCTCCACGCCCGCGCCGTAGCGAATCTGGCCGCCCAGTTCCTCGAATTTCCGCACCAGCCCGCGTACCAGCGCCCCGGTGCCGCCCATGGCGTAGTGGATGCCCCAGGTCTTTTCCACGAAGTGAATCATGGCGTAGATGGCGGGCACGCTGAGCGGGTTGCCGCCAATCAGCAGCGTCTCGAACGAGAAGACCTGCCGCATCTTGTCCGACTGGAAGTATTTGGAGGTAAAGGAAAACAGCGTCCGCACCGCGTCCAGCCGCAGCAGGTCAGGCACCGCCCGCAGCATGGTCGGGATGTCGCCGAAGTGGGTGTAGCCCAGTTCCAGAAAGCCGCGCTCAAAAATAGCCCCGGCGTCGGCCTGAAAGCGTTCGTAGCCCGCCAAGTCTTCGGGCGCGAGTTCGGCAATCTGGCGGCGGGTGCCTTCCGGGTCGCCGTCGTAGTCAAAGTAGGTGCCGTCGTCAAAAACGATGCGGTAGAAAGGCAGAATCGGCACCAGCTTTACGTACTCGCGGGTGCGCAGCCCGCCCGATTCGCCGGACGTGACGCGGGGGGCGTTCAGGACTTCGGGGGGGAAATCGGGGCCGTCCAGATTGGGCTGGCCGCGTTCCAGCGCGAACAGTTCTTCTATGAAGTGAGGCGCGGTAATCACCGTCGGCCCCATGTCAAAGACATAACCGTCGGGCGTGCGCTTCTGGTAGCCGCGCCCGCCGGGGCCGTCCAGCCGCTCCACAATCAGCGTGTCGAAGCCTAGACTCTGGAGGCGAATGCCCAGACTCAGGCCCCCGAAACCCGCGCCGATGATGACTGCCCGCTTGGGGCGGGTCGGAACCTCGTTCTTGACGGTAGTGAAGTTGGTCATATGCTGACCCCAGCTTACGGCCCAGCGTACGGGTTAGTGTGCCTGACCGTCGGCCCGGAGTTACGCTTCAGGACGGTGACCCTCAGCCGCTACCGGGCACTGCCCCCTAGTGAGCGGGAAGCCAAACTCCGCGCCATCTACGCCGAAAATATCCGCATCCTGCACTCGGCTGCCCCCTACTGTGCGGCCCGAAATATCCGGCTGTACCGCATGAGTTCCAGCCTGTTCCCGATGCTGGATCTGGCCGGGGATGACGTTGGGGAGGCGGTATTGCAGAGCCTCGGCACCGAATTGCGGGCGGCGGGCGCGGCGTTCCGTGAGGCCGGAATCCGCGTGCTGATGCACCCCGAACAGTTCATCGTGCTCAACAGCGAGCGCCTGGAGGTCAGAAAAAACAGCCTGCACGCCCTGCAAAGTCACGCCCGCGTGATGGACGGGCTGGGGCTGGAGCGCTCGGCCTGGAATCTGTTGCTGCTGCACGGCGGCAAGGGAGGCCGGGCAGCGGAGTTACAGGCGCTGATTCCCGACCTGCCGGACGCGGTGCGCCTGCGCCTGGGGCTGGAAAACGACGAGCGGTCGTATGGCCCCCAGGATTTGCTGCCGGTCTGCGAGGCCACCGGAACGCCTTTCGTGTTTGACGCCCATCACCACGTGGTGCGGGAAAAGCTGGGCGACTTACAAGACGCTAGCCTGCGCGAATGGGTGCTGCGGGCGCGGCAGACCTGGCGGCCCCCCGACTGGCAAATCGTCCACCTCAGCAACGGGATTGACGGCCCGCAGGACCGGCGGCACAGTCATCTGATTACCCAGCTGCCCGACGCCTACGCTGACGTGCCGTGGATTGAGGTGGAGGCCAAGGGCAAAGAGGAAGCGATTGCGGCGCTGGTGGCCCGCTCACCCTGATCCGCCAGGCTATACGGCGACATCTTCTTCCAGTTCCAGTAGAGCTTCCCTACTGAGTGCTTTACGTCCCCTGGACTGCACTTCAGTTCTGCGGGCGTGGTCTGCTTTAGCGCGTTCCACGAGCACCCCGGCCAGGACACACAGCAGGCTGAACACGAACCAGCCCGCCAGCAGGTTCAGGGGCCGGTTCAGGCTCAGCTGCGGGAAGTACACGACGCGCCGCATGGCTTCGAGGTAGCCAGCGCCGATCCAGAACTGGTGGAGCCAGTCGAAGAAGCGGGGCTGCAGCATGGATTCGAACACACCGCCGCTGGAGGTGAAGTTCAGGCCCACGAAAGCGCTTGCAAACACCACGGTGCTGAACCGCGTCAGGATGGGGTGCAGGCCGATACCGACGAACATGATGGTCAGGCAATACAGCAGGGACAGGAAATATTGATAACGAGTTAAGTTGATGTCGCATCGGTGTTCAGGCCAAGAAGCTTGGCCGGGAGCTGGCGGTAACGAAT
>JAGLBK010000261.1 GCA_018260275.1 Deinococcus sp. | reverse complement strand
CAATTTCAGAACCTGCTCAAATTGACCGTTTGACACCTCTAAAATTTACCAGCTGACTTTCGCAGGAGGTCTAATGTACTATCCGAGTTCCCCACCGGAAGCCAGCGAAAAGTGACGTGTGGATTGTCCAGCATCACCGCCGGAAGTTCGCCACCCGGCTCCACCCGGAAGAAAAACCCGAACTCGTGGCACTCGCGGCCCTCCCAAACAAAGAAGTTCTCCACCACACCGCAGAGTTTGACGGAGACAGTCAGTCCGGTTTCCTCGTGCCACTCGCGCCGGGCAGCGGCTGCGGCGCTTTCTCCGGTTTGAATCGCGCCGCCGGGCAGGGTATAGAAATCCGGATAGCATTCATCCCAGGTGATGAGCAAGTGCCCCTCACACACGCAAAGCAGGGCAGCACGGGTCTGGAAGATCGTGCCGTCGGGCGCAGGAAATCTCAGATCGGTGAGCATAAGCGGGCAGTATCGGCCATCCGCCGGGGCCGAAGCATCCGCCAGATGACCTGTACAAAAAAAGCCCCCCACCACGCACGGCAGGGGACTGAATGGCGCTAGTAGCTCAGGCCCACTTGATCAGGCCCAGTTCCAGTTCGTTGCTGAGGCCCTCGATCTCGGGCACCATCCGCACGCCCACCGAATACAATCCGCTGTCGGCCAGTGGCACGTCGGCACTGAAGGTGTTGCTGTCACGGTAGACCAGCGGCACACGGGTCTGCTGTTCGCCACGCGTCAGCACGGCCTCGACTTTCAGCTGCCTGGGGTCGATCCCGGCGGGGTTCACCTGCGCGGTCACAGCGACGGTCTGGCCGGGGCGGGCCGTGGTGGGCAGGTTGGCCTGGGCATGAATCTGGGTGTACGGCCACTGCTGGCGCACCCAGGTCTTCCACTCGGCGATCTGGCGGGCCTTGAGCGAGCCGTCGGCGGCCACCTGCCCGCCACGCTCGGCCAGCGGCACATAGTACTGACGGACGTAATCGATGACCTGACGCTGCATGGAAAAACGCGGGCTGACCGTCTCGATGCTGCGGCGCACGGTATGGGCCCAGCTTTCGGCGCCGGACTTATGGCCGTAGTAGCGCGGCACGATGTCGTGTTCCAGGGTCGCGTACAGGCTGTAGCTGTCGGCGTCGTCCTGCACGTTCAGGTCGGCGTATTCGCGCTCCTCGCCGATGGGCCAGCCGTTGGTGCCGTCGTAGCCTTCGCGCCACCAGCCGTCCAGCACGCTGAAATTGGGGCTACCGTTGAAGCTGGCCTTCATGCCGGAAGTGCCGGAAGCCTCCAGCGGGCGGCGCGGGTTGTTGAGCCAGATGTCCACACCCTGCACCAGATGACGCGCCACGTGCATGTCGTAGTTTTCCAGAATGACGATCTTACCCAGGAACTCAGGTTCCTGCGACACCTTGTAGATTTCCTGGATGAACGCCTTGCCGGGGTTGTCAGCGGGGTGTGCCTTGCCCGCGAACACGAACTGCACCGGGCGGTCGGGGTCGTTGACGATTTTGCTCAGACGGGCCTTGTCGCGGAACAGCAGCGTGGCGCGTTTGTAGGTCGCGAAGCGGCGGGCAAAGCCGATAGTCAGGGCGTCCTCGCTGAGCAAGGTGTCGGTGGCGGCGACCTCGGCGGCGGGTGCGCCGTTGCGCAGCTTCTGCTCGCGCTGGCGGCCCCGGATGAAGGTAATCATCTCGCGCTTCATCTCGCGCTGCACTTCACTGAGCTGCGCCTCGCTGAGCGCTTCGACGCCCTTCCACATCTCCTCGTCTTCCAGGCGCTCGGTCCAGTCGGCGGGCAGCACAGTGGACAGCAGGTCGCGCATGGCCTGGCTGGTAAAGGTCAGGTTGTGCGCCCCGTTGGTCACGTGACCGATGGGCACTTCGCTGGGCGCGGCTCCCTCGTACAGGAAGTTCCACATGCCCCGGCTGACCTCGCCGTGCAGTTCGGACACGCCGTTGGCCGCGCGGCTCATGTTCAGCGCGAACACCGTCATAGAAAAGCTGGGGACGAGGTGGTTGTCCCACAGCTGGTCGTGGCGGGCCAGACCGTATAGCTCCTCGCGGCTGGCGTGCAGCAGCCCCGGCCAGGAGCCGATGTAGCGGTCCATTAGCTCGTAGGTGAAGGCGTCGTTCCCGGCGGCCACCGGCGTATGGGTGGTAAACAGCGTGCTGCTGGCGGTGGTCTCGACGGCGGTGCGGAAGTCCAGGCCGCTCTCGACGCCCTCGCGGATGCGTTCCAGAGCCATCAGGGCGGCGTGGCCCTCGTTCATGTGGTACACCTGCGCCGGAACATTCAGCGCCCGCAGCGCCCGGATGCCCGCCACGCCCAGCAGTGCGTACTGTTGCACGCGCAATTCCTGGTTGCCACCGTACAGACGGGCGGTCAATTTGCGGTCCTCTTCCGAGTTTTCCGGCAGGTTGGCATCGAGCAGCAGCACGCGAATGCGCCCCACCTGCAAAATCCACACCCGCACGGCGACTTCGCGGCTCCCAATCTGCACGCGCACCTTGACCTCGTCGCCGTCGCCGTTCAGCGCGGGTTTGATGGGCAGGGTCGTGAGGTCGAGGTCGTCGTAGGCCTCGTTCTGCCAGCCGTCTTTGTCGAACAGTTGCCGGAAGTACCCCTGGTGAAACAGCATCCCGACCGCCGTAAAGGGAATTCCCAGATCAGACGCGCTTTTGCAGTGGTCGCCCGCCAGCACGCCCAGGCCGCCGCTGTAGATAGGCAGCGACTCGTGATAGGCGTACTCCATGCTGAAGTAGGCGACGGGCTGCATCTCGGGCACGTTCTGGCTGGCCCAGGTGTCTTTTTTGCCCATATAAGCGTCGAAATCGGCCATAACAGCGCGGTAGCGGCTCAGGTAGTCGCTGTCGGTGGCGGCTGCGTTCAGCGCGTCTTGCGACACCTCCAGCAGGGTTCGCACCGGATTGTGCTGGAATCGCTCCCACTTTTCGGGGTCAAGGTGACGGTACAGATCCTGAGCGTGCGGGGTCCACGACCAGTAGAGGTTATAGGCAAGCTCCGAGAGTCGCGCCAGTTCCGTAGGCAACTGTGGGAGGACGGTCACTTTACCAATGACATTCATGTCTCCAAGACTACACTACCTCTTTCAGGGGGACATCAGACCTGGCACAGATGACCCAGGGTATTT
>JAGLBK010000260.1 GCA_018260275.1 Deinococcus sp. | reverse complement strand
CACGCTGCGAAAGCCCGCGCTTTCCAGCACCCTGCGAACCTGATTGCCAAGCTCCCACTGCGC
Source organism: Deinococcus sp. (assembly GCA_018260275.1). Taxonomy (GTDB): domain Bacteria; phylum Deinococcota; class Deinococci; order Deinococcales; family Deinococcaceae; genus Deinococcus. The sequence goes on along the minus strand of JAGLBK010000260.1, from coordinate 3,082 downwards.
TTCACAGGCCTGGTCCAGCCCAAAGGTTTTGACTTCCTGCACCGTATCGCGGAACTGCCGCAGGCCGTCGGTGGGCATGGTCGCGTGGTAGGCAAAGCCGCCGTCCTCGTAACTTTTCATGATGCTCAGCCACTTTTTGAGGTCGAGGGTAAAGCTGACCGAGTCGGTGGCCTCGACCTTCGCCACGGCAGCCGCGCTCAGCATGACCAGCCCGGCGCAGGGCGTGCTACTCCAGCCTTTTTGCGGGGCCGAGATGAGCACGTCGATGCCCAGGGCCTGCATATCCAGCCACACGCAACCCGAAGCGATGCAGTCGATGACCAGCAGGCCGCCGACCTCGTGGGTCGCCCCGGCCAGAGCTTTGATGTAGTCGTCGGGCAGAAGAATGCCGGACGACGTTTCGACGTGGGGCGCGAACACCAGCGCGGGGCGTTCCCGGCGGATGGCGGCCACCGCTTCGTCAATCGGCACGGGGGCATACGCGGCCTGCGGTCCAGCTTGCGGGGCTGTTGTCTGGGAAGCCTGGGCCTTGAGCACCGTCACCGACTCGGGCAGGCGGCTGGCCTCCACAATTTGCGACCAGCGGTAACTGAACCAGCCGTTACGCAGCACCAGGCACTTTTGCCCCTGCGCCAGCTGATCGACCACGGCTTCCATGGCCGAAGTGCCCGACCCCGGAATGATCGCCACGGCCTGCGCGTGGTACACCGCTTTCAGGTCGGCGGAGAGGTCGCGCATGACCCCCTGGAACACGGCGGACATGTGGTTCAGCGAGCGGTCAGTGTAGACCACCGAGTATTCGAGCAGGCCGTCGGGGTCAATATCGGGGCGCAGGGCAGGCATGGAGACAGGATAGCGGAGAGAAGTCCGGTGTGGACTCTGGCCCGCCATTGGTCTGCTGGCGCTGGAGCGGGAAGGCGGAGAGGACGGTGGAAAAAGGCCTGCTGCCGGAGTGGTGACGGGCTTTTTTGCTTCGCTTATGGCCGTGCCTCACAGGTCACTTTTCCGGCTATCTTGCCCCACCCCACCGCCCGCCTGAAACAAAGGTTCCGCCTGCTGTGGCAAAAGCGGGGGCGTAGACTCAAAGCAAACTTTTCCCCGGATGCTCCCGCCCGTATTCGTCATCTGGGTTGTACAGTTTGCATTTTTCAAGGCTCAGGCACCCGCAATTAATACAGCCGCTGAGGTCGTCGCGCAGCCGCTCCAGCGTGGCGATGCGGGCCGTAAGTTCGTCGTGCCAGACCGCCGAAAGCTGTCCCCAATCCTGCGCGGTTGGCGTGCGCCCCTGCGGCAATATTTGCAGTGCCTCCCGGATGCGTGCTAGCGGAATGCCCACCCGCTGCGCCGCGCCAATGAAGGCCAGCCGCCGCAACGTGTCACGGGGGTAGCGGCGTTGATTGCCCGTTGTGCGGGTGGCGGTGATGAGGCCCTGCCGCTCGTAAAAGTGCAGGGCAGAGACATTCAGGCCGCTGCGTTCGGCCACTTGCGCGGGGGTGAGGTCAGGCATCTTGACTTCAAGTTTAGTTGAGGTTTTAGGCTGTGGCTATGGACAGAGACGAACTGTTGATGCGGGCGCGGCTGGCCGACTGGGAGCGGGAAATCCAGCGGGCCGCACAGGGGCGGGCGCAGCAGGTGAACCAGGAGCCGCGCCGCCGGGTATGGCACTTTGGGCGGTTGCATGTGCTTTTGGCGTGGCACTGGCAGGGGGGAAAGGCATGAAAGTCCTGGCAGACGCTGACATCGCCAGTTTCCCTAACCGTGATGCGGTAGAAGCCATGCGCCGCGCCGTTCTTCTGCACGAGTCTGGGCAGTTGCAGTCCCCGCCGCGCCTGCACGCGGCTGACCTAACTTTTACCGTAGGCGGCAGCGCAGAGGCGTTCGGCTTTCGGGCCTACCACACCCGCGATACGGCGCACGATGAGCAACTGGTGGCTGTCTGGGACGAAACGGGCAAGGTGGCGGGCGTAATCGTTGGAACCGCGCTGGGGCCGCTGCGAACGGCTGCACTGGGCGCACTCGCCACCGATGTCATGAGCCGTCCTGATGTGACCCATCTGGGAATCATCGGCAGTGGAAAGCAGGCCAGGGCACACGCTTTAGCCGTCGCCTGTGTACGGAACCTTCAGCGAGTGATGGTGTACAGCCGCCAGAGGGAGAACCGCGAGAAACTGGCAGCAGAACTTCGCGCTGCTGGGCTGAATGCGGAGGCAGTAGCCAGCGCCAAAGGCGTGTGTGGGGAATCGGATTTGCTGACGCTGGCAACGAACAGCCCTACACCTGTCATTCAGGCCGACTGGGTACGGCCCGGCACTCACATTTGCACCCTCGGCCCGAAGGAACAGCACCGCCACGAGTTTCCGCCCGAACTGGCAGAAATGGCCGCGCTGGTGGTCACTGACAGCTCAGCACAACTGCGGGCCTATTCTGGCGGGCATGTGCTGGCGGGTGAGACGGTACGTTCATTGGGCGATTGCGTTCTGAACGGCATCCAGCGGCAGCCGCAGGACATCACCCTTTTTCTGTCGGTGGGCTTGGCGGGGACAGAAGTGCTGCTAGCGCAGGAGATTCTGGCAAGCTCTTGAACCAAAAAAACCTGCCACCCTCCCCAGGCAGCGGGCCTTTCCCTCACATCAACTCCTCAAACGTCACTTCCCCAGCTATCTTGCCCCACTCTGCCACCGCCTGAAACGAAGGTTCCGCCCGCACGGCTGCGGCAAAAGCGTCGGCATCGGTAAAATCCATGCTCCACAGGTTTACTGAGCCTTTCGGCTGATTCTGGACTTTAGCTAAAGCTGCCTGAAACTCTGGGCCGATAATCAGGCTCAATTTCTCGCGGTGGTCAGGGTCTTGGGGGTCTATCTCGTCAGGCAAAGCATAGACAATGCGCTCAAAGTAAGGCACACTGTCGCCGCCCTCGTAATGCAGATAATCCCGCTCCTCGGCGGGGTCGCAAGCTGCTACGTGCACTTGTTTGTAGAAATCTACCAATGCGCCAAAAAGCGTTTCTATTGATAACGCGGTTAGTTGATGTCGCCTTCTGGCTTACTCAACGTCCAGGGGAATCGAGTTTGCGCTGCTGCCG
>JAGLBK010000025.1 GCA_018260275.1 Deinococcus sp. | reverse complement strand
ATGAAAAAGAATCTTCGCGGGCTACTCCTCGGTACGCTGCTCAGCCTGGGCGGTGCCTACGCGGTCAACAGTCAGTTTTTCGGGGCCATCGGGCCGCAGCAAAACGGCACGGGTATCACCCCGAACCACTGGACGCTGACGCCGCATGGCCTGAGCGTGGAAGTCGGCGACCGTCCGATGGGGATGGCCCTGAATCCCGCCGGGCGCTACCTGGCGGTAAGCAATGACGGCCAGGGCGTACAGAGCCTGACCCTGTTCGATACCGCCACCCGCAAGGTGGTGCAGACCATTCCGTACAATGCCCCCGAAGCGCTGTACATGGGCGTGATCTGGAGTCCCGACGGCAAGACGCTGTACGCCTCGGCGGGCGGTAACAACAAAATCCGGACTTACAGCTTGGACCCGGCCCAGGGCCGCCTCACCGAAGGCAGCGCCATTATGCTGGCCGACGGCAAGACGCCCAGTTATCCTGCTGGTCTGAGCATCTCGCCCGACGGCAAGACGCTCTACGCCGCCCTCAACCTGGGCAACGCGGTGGCCGCCATTGACTTGAGCAGCGACCCAGCCAAGCCCGGTGTGCGTACCGTCAAACTGGGCGAACCGGCGGGCACTGCTGGCATCGGCGATTTGCCGGTGCAGATGACCCAGTCCAGCGACGGCGCGGCGCTCTATGTCAGCCTGTGGAATGGCCGGGCCGTCAGCGTCATCGATACCGCCAGCCTGAGCGAAAAAGCCCGCATTAAGGTGGGCGATCACCCCAGCGGCCTGACCCTCGCGCCCAGCGGCAAGACGCTGTATGTCGCCAATGCCAACAGCGACACCGTGAGCGTGATCGATACCGCCACCCATAAAGTCCGCGCCGAAGTCGCCCTGCGGCCTTACGCTGGTGCCCCATTCGGCAGTATGCCCGACTCGGTGAGCGTGACCCCCGACGGCGCGACGCTGCTGGTCGCCAATGCGGGCAACAACGACATTGCCCTGGTAGACACGGCCAGCCTCAAGGTGCGCGGCCTGGTTCCGACCGCCTGGTTTCCCAGCGTGGTCACCACCAGCCAGGACGGCAAATACGTGTATGTCGCCAACATGAAGGGTCTGGGCGCTGGCCCCAACCCGGACGGCCCGGTGCCCACGCGCCCCAGCCCGACCGAGCAGTACATCGCCAGCATGGCCCGCGGAACGGTGCAGACCTTTGCCCTGCCGGATACCGCCGCCCTGAGCGGCCTGACGCAGCAGGTGGTCAAAAACAACGGCTTTAACGAAGGCACCGGCCTGCTGGTACGCGGCGCAGCGAACACTACACCGCACGCCATTCCGCGCCGGGTAGGCGACCCCTCGCCCATCAAGCACGTCATCTACATCATCAAGGAAAACCGCACCTACGACCAGGTTCTGGGCGACCTCAAGGGCGGCAACGGCGACCCGCGCCTGGTGCTTTTCGGGCAGAAGATAACGCCGAATCTGCACGCCATCGCCCAGACGTTCGGGCTGTTCGACCATTTCTATGCCGACGCCGAGGTCAGCGCCGACGGCCACAACTGGACGATGGGCGGCGTGGCGACCGAATACACCCAGAAGAACTGGCCCGCCAATTACTCTGGCCGCAACCGTCCGTACGACTTTGAAGGCGGCTCCGATGCCCCCGCGCCGACCGCGGGCTACCTGTTCGACTTTGCCAAGCGGGCGGGCATCAGCTACCGCTCTTACGGCGAGTTCGCGGACTTTTCCACCAAGGCCCCCAACATCAAGCCCGCGCCTTTTGCGACCTCGCTGGAAGGTCACCTGTCGCCCACCTTTCCGTCCTTCGACATGAGCATTTCCGACCAGGTGCGCTTTCAGGCCTGGAAGACCGAGTTTGACGGCTACGTGAAAAACGGCCAGCTGCCCCAGCTGTCGGTGGTGCGCTTTCCCAGTGATCACACCGCGGGCACTAAAAAGGGCGCACCGACGCCCCAGGCGTATGTGGCCGACAACGACTACGCGGTGGGCCAGCTGGTCGAAGCCGTGTCGCACAGCCCCTACTGGAAAGACACCGCCATATTTGTGCTGGAAGACGATGCCCAGAACGGCCCCGACCATGTGGATGCCCACCGCACCACGGCGTACGGCATCAGCGCCTACAACAGGCGCGGCGTGATAGACCATACCCGGTACAGCACGGTATCTATGCTGCGGACCATGGAACTGATTCTGGGCCTGCCCGCCATGACGCAGTTCGACGCCGCCGCCACCCCGATGATCGCGGCTTTCCAGGACAAGCCCGACCTGACGCCCTTCACCGCGCGTAAACCTACCCAGCCGCTCGATCAGGTGAACGCGCTGGGGGCGTACGGCCAGAAACTCTCTAACAGGATGAACTTCAGCCGCGAAGACCAGATTGACGACCGCCTGTTCAACGAAATCGTCTGGCACGCGGTCAAGGGGCGCAACGTGCGGATGCCGGAGCCTAAAACCGCCTTGCACCGCACCGGCCCCCAGGGTACGGCGGCCAGCCAGACCAAAGACGACGATTGAGAGTAGGCCGGATCTGACGGCCTGATAAAAAAGAGGAGAATGCCGCCACCAAGGGGCATTCTCCTCGTGTATCGCAACAAGAACGGCGGTCGGTGGAGACATCCCGTTCGCGTCTCTGCGCATGACTCTCCCGTCCTGCTCAGCCTTCACACCCTGTCGGTCCCATCTTCCGAGTGTGGAGCAGGCTTTCCCTCTTCCCCACTCTCGCTGGTTGAATCTAGAGAACGCAAATATGTCCGACCTGCGAAAGCCTTCAGTCTTCTACGCCCCAGTCATGCGCCGGATGTCATCGTCATTGGGCAGCTTATCTCCAGCCTGCAGCGTCTGGGTCTTGGCCCCCATCTGGAGGGTTTTGGCTGTCCCGCTGCTGATTTTCCGGCCCGAGTTCAACTCTCCCATGGCCTGGTCAATCACCCGCGTCATAGTGGTATTTCCCAGGCGCTCGGTCATCTGGCGGGCCACCTGCAACGACTCGTGTGCCTGCTGTGGATCGCTGGCCATCTGACGGGTGGCCTGAACAATCAATCCCTCGACATTACGCTGCTGGACCCAGCGCATCACCTCGGGACGTACCTGCGCCGCAGCCTGGTCATCCGCTGTAAATTCCACCACCACGTCAATGGGCGGCAGCTGGGTTATCGCCTGAGCCCCCCGACCAGGAACCTGATAGCCAATGTGCAGCTGACCCAGCCGGATGCGTGATGCGGGACGGGCAGGCACCGACAACTCGATAACGTAGGTGGAGCCGCTGCTGGCATCCAGGTTGCCCAACATGAGGGGCGTTCGGGCGATATCCACCTCAGTCTGGGTGGGTTGGACGCGGGTCACACGCTCGACAACGACATCCTTGAGGGTACGCATCGTCAGCGTGGTGTTGCTGATGACTTCATTGGCTGCCTTGGCCAGGTCACCCAGAATCGCGGCAGGAAGGTCGGAGGCCCGCACCGATGGCGCGTGGGGTTCTTCTGCGTCCGGAACCACGTCCATCGGTTGCCCCTGAGTCAGGTCAGCCACTCTGGTGAGCAGCGCAGTATTCAGGTCACTTCCGACGCCCACGGTCGTGACCGGGACCTGCAGGTCAGCCAGCCTCGCGGCTTCCTCCAGCACCAGCTTTTCGTTCCCGGTTTGCCCGTCGGTCAAGAGAATCATCCGGCGGTGTCCGGGTTCATGCTCGAGCATTTTCCTGGCGGCCTGCATTCCTTTACCCATCTCGGTGCCGCCATTGAACCGTTCGAGTGCCTCTGCCCCGGCCACATGCGCGGCATGGTCGCTGGCCGAGGTGAACGGAACCAGCACGCTGGCGCCATCGTCGAACTGAGTCAGAGAAAGGCGGTCATCCGGAATCAGCAGCTCCGAGTTCAGCAGGCCGCGCAGGGCCTCGGTCACCAGGGACAGTTTGTTGATTCCTTTTCCGAAGAGCATGTCGGTAAATCCCGTGGGGCGCGTGACACGCTGGCGCATGCTGCCCGAGGTATCGACCACGAAAGCGACCGCAAGGGGCGAACGGATTCGCGCGGCCTCCTGTGGCTGCAGGTGCAGGGCTATAAACAGGCGCTGGTTGGGAACGTTAGCCAGCAAGAACTCGCGGTGCAGCTGAATCTGGGCATCAAGCATGGTAAGGACCTCGTGCTCTGGTGGATTGATACTACAGCCGAAGCCAGGGACAACTTACGGTATCTCAGGATGTCAGTTGCCCCTGCACCTTACATACCCATCTGGGCAGACCTATCTGAGCAGCTACACCTGAGCAGACACTTCCGGCAGGATGTAGACTGACTCCATTCAATTCCTAAAAAGTGCACCGGCGGTCTGCTTCTGGCCCCCAGGTAAGCTGAACCGCAGCACGCACTTCAAGCCCCGTTGTTCGCTTGGACCTCATTGATGGAGCATGTATGACTGAAATTCAGGAACATCAACTCTTTATCGGCGGCGAGTGGCTGCCAGCCGAAAACGGACAGACCTTCGAGAAAGTCAATCCTTATACCGGACAGGTGATCGCCTCTGTGGCGGCGGCCACTCCCGCAGACGCCGCGCGCGCTGCCGACGCGGCTCAAGCTGCTTTCCCAGCCTGGGCCGCGCTGGCTCCAGGAGCGCGGCGTGACCTCTTTTTAAGGGCCGCCGAGCTGCTGGAAAAAGACCAGGAGCGCGTCATCAGCACTATCGTGGCAGACCTGGGCAGTCCGGTCGGCTGGGCCGCCTTCAATCATCACTTCTGCGTTGGCCTGCTGCGCGAACTGGCGGGCCAGACGGGGGCACTCGTCGGCCAGATCATCCCCAGCGATGCCCCGGGGCAGACTTCTTACGCCGTACGTCAGCCTGCCGGGGTCGTGCTCGGCATGGCCCCCTGGAATGCGCCGCTGATTCTGGGCCTGCGTGCTATCGCCGCGCCGCTGGCGTATGGTAATACGGTCATTTTTAAAGGCAGTGAAGATTCGCCCGGCGTCCATGCCCTCATCGTGAAACTGTTGCAGGAGGCCGGATTCCCGGCGGGCGTCGTCAATTATCTCTCGCATACCCGCCAGGACGCGCCCGCCGTGGTGGAGACGCTAATTGCCCACCCGGCAGTGCGGCGCATCAACTTCACCGGCAGCACCCCGGTCGGGCGCAGCATCGCTGAAATGGCGGCGCGGCATCTCAAACCTGCCGTGCTGGAGCTGGGCGGCAAAGCTCCATTTATCGTGCTGCCTGACGCCGATATCGGGGCGGCGGTGGCAGCGGCATGTTTCGGGGCCTTCATGAATCAGGGGCAGATCTGCATGACGACCCAGCGCCTGATCATTCATCAGGAGGTCCGGGAAGCATTCGAGCAGGGGCTGGCTAAAAGAGTAGCCGGGCTGACGATCGGAGATCCCACGAATCCCCAGACCCAGATTGGCTGTCTGATCGACCAGCGAGCCGTGCAACGGCTGCACGACCTCATGGAGGACGCCGTAAATAAGGGAGCCAGAGTGCTGGTCGGCGGTGGGATGACTGGCCCGGCCTTTCAGCCAACAGTCCTGACCGGAGTCACGCCGGAGATGCGGATCTACCATGAGGAGGCCTTCGGGCCGCTGGTTCCCGTGATCGAGGTCGCCACGGTCGATGAAGCGGTGCGTGTGGCCAACGACACCGAATACGGCCTTTCGTCAGCCGTCTTCAGTGGCGACGAAGCACTAGCCTGGGCCGTGGCTGCGCGCCTGGAAACGGGCATGGTACATATCAACGGGGCGACCGTCAACGATGAGCCGCAGGTACCCTTCGGTGGGGTCAAATCCAGCGGCTATGGTCGGTTCGGTGGTACCTACGGGCTGAACGAATTTACCGAGCTGCGCTGGATCAGCGTTCAACGCGGGCCACACCCCTATCCTTTGTAGTCTGGATGTAACCCATGCCTCCTGGCTAACGTGTTCCCGCATCAGCTATATGGAGCAAATCAGGCCAACGCTGGTAGGAACAACGACGAACTAGAAAAACTCCTACCGACCAGGCCACGCTTCCTGGTCGGTAGGGAGAGTAGCTCGTTTGGGCTGCTGGCCTGAAAACGGCAGACCCGGCCCGGAAACGGTTCGTCGCGATGTTGAGCATTTCGAGATAGATCTACTTAAGAAAAGTATGTGAGAGAAGAATACAGAGGCCAATCGAAACAAGGCTCAGAATGGTTGACATGAAGATCGTGCGCCCGGCATCTTCATAGTCACCGTTCATCTCGACCACCACACCGAATACATTCACTGCTGTTGGCAAAGAAGCGGTCAGGACCAGGACACTCAGCTCAAGACCGCGCAACCGGAGCAGCATTCCGACTGCCACGGCGACTAGGGGTGCAGCAATGGTTTTCAGGCCGACAGCCAACCAGTTGATGCTTTTCAGATCCCAGCTCCAGGACCGATTGATCTGAATACCGAGCAGGAGAAGCATCAGCGGAACAGCCGCGCCTCCCAACAGTTCGAGCACACGCGACACGATCAGCGGCAGCTGGACATGCCCAATATTGATAAGGATGCCGCCCACTGCTGCCCAGACTGGCGGAAGCTTCCAGGTTTCGAGCAGGCGGCGACCAAATCGGCTGTTTTCTCCTGCCATCAGAGCAGGCCCCAGCGTGAAGAGAAAGAGCATACTCAGCACAAAAATGATGACCGAACGTTCTAAACCTGCGTGTCCATAGGCAAAGAGAGACAGCGAAAGCCCCATATTGCCAGTATTGGAAAAGAGTGTCGTCACCAGAGCCGTCGAACGACGTTTAACCGAGTGTCCTCTGGTCAGGAGAACGGTCACCCCGCTGAGCAACAGCAGAAACAACACATACGCCAAGGCAATGTGCCCCGCCAGCTCAGCTGAAATCTCGGCCTTGGATACGGTGCTGGCGATCAGCGCAGGTGTGGTGAAATAAGTTCCGAGGCGGGCCAGGGGAATTGGGTCGAGGTTTGGGGTCGTTCGCCCAGCAAGTATGCCAATCCCAATGATCAGAAAAGCTGGCAGGACAGCATTGAGGGTAAAGAGTAGAGTGTCCATGCAAGCGTCCTCGGGGGTTTAAGTAGCTGGCGGGTATGGAAGCAGGTGACCGGATAGCCACTTAAGACGAGTCTTTACAGGAGACCGTGGGGCCGGGGTTCCTGAGCGTCAGCCACGACCAGCTCTTCCAGGACCTGTCCTGCTGGGATCTCACCGACGTGCTGGCCGACCGGGCCGAGTGGAATCCGTGCTCCTTGCCACCCGAAGACAGGAATCCAGTCCAGGGGAGCCTGAAGATCGTAGGTCTGGCCGCCTTCATACCACTCACCGGTAAAAATGAGTTGCCAGCGTCCACGCGGCAGATAGACACGCACCTGCCCCCCGGGCTGCAAGACTGGCGCGACCAGCAGGTCAGGACCGAAAAAGTACTGCTCTTCAAAGCCCCAGCTCTCCGGCTCATCCGGGCAGGCGTAGACCATGGCCCGCGCAACGGGCCGCGCCTCCTTGACCGCCTCAGCGCAGCAGCGCTCGATGTAGGGTAGTAACTGATAACGCCGCTCGATCCAGCGCCGCACGATCTGCTCGGCCTCTTCCCCGAAATACCAGGGTTCGCGTGGTGTGGTTCCGTGAAAACGCGAGTGACTGTCGAGCATTCCCACCTGACTCCAGCGGATGTACAGTTCCGGCTCCGGCTGCGGCCCATAAAAGCCGCCGATATCATGACTGTGATAGGGCACGCCAGTCAGTCCCCAGCTCAGGCCCCCCCGGATACTGGCGGCCAGACCACCCCAGTCGGTCTGAGGGTCGCCGCCCCAGCCCAGGGCGTATTTCTGGCTACCCGTCCAGCCTGCGCGGCCCCAGACGAGGCCACCGCCAGGCCCCCGGTCTTTTGTCACTTCGTAGACCGCCCTGTTATAGAGCAGGGCGTAGATATTGTGGTGTCTGACCCCGTCGTCTCCGTTCAGCGCGTAGGCATCTTCTGGCATCTGCTCGGCAAAATCAGTCTTCATCACATCGACGCCCAGATCAAAGAGTTTCTGGTGATTCTCCTGATACCAGGCGTAGGCTTCCGGATTGGTAAAGTCGATCAGCCCGCTTTCCGGCAACGGCGTAAGCAGTTTGCCGAAGGGAGCGGGGTCCCAGTAATAGATATACGGATCGCCGTTACGGTCTTTCAGGAAGTAACCCTTGTCGGCCAGTTCCTGAAAATGGTCGTTACGAACCGAGATAAGCGGATATTCCCAGACGCAGAGCTTGTAATCCATGGTCTTGAGTTCCCGGATCCAGGCTCCAGGATCGGGATAGCGGGTCTTGTCGAAATCCAGCGTGCAGCGGGTATCGACTTCCAGCCAGGCCCGGCCATCCAGGGTAAACACGTCGCACGGAATGCGGTGTTCGCGCAGCTGGCGGGCAATCTGCATCGCTTCGGGCGCAGTTTTGTAAAAGGCCCGCGACATCCAGACTCCCAGACTCCAGCGGGGCACTTCCGGGGCGTAGCCGGTCAGGTCGGCGTACTGACGCAAAATCTCTGCGGGACTGTCGGCCAGCAAGATGAGCAGGTCGAGCTTTTCCTCCTGACTCAGCAGACAGTAGCCCCGGTGTGACCAGTCGCTGTAGCCGACTCCATGCACCACGCGAGTTGTGGTGTTGACCAGCAAACCCCAGCCGCGCGGACTCCAGGCAAAGGGCGCATTCTTATAGGCGTACTCGTTGTTGACCCCGTAGCAGTCCTCGTTCCAGCTGACCACACGTTCGCCCCGCTTGTTCAGGCGACCAAATTTTTCACCCAGACCATAGATCGGCTCGCCAGGCGCGAGTTCCAGGGTCAGACCACTCCACTGGTCCTCGCGCACGAGCAGGGGCAGGCGTGGACCTCCGCCCATATGGAGTTCGCGGGTACTCTGCACTTTGAGTTCGCCGCCCTGGAAGACCTCCAGACAGAAGGGAGCATGCCGCACGACGACCCGCGTTTCACCGCATTGCAAGGTGGTCTGTGCGTCCTGGGAATCAACCTGCACCGCTGCGCTCTGGTCAGGCAGCTGCACCAGACCGTACTCCGGGTACTCGTGGTCACCCAGAACCACGCGCAGCAGCTCTGCGCTATAGAGGGTAATTTCTAAAGGCCCAGCCGAAGTCTTGAAGATCGCGCCGTTGCTGGTGCTTTCCTGGCGCTCCACTTCCTGAATGCCCCGCAGATCACGCGGATCGACCGTGACCTTGTAGCCCCCGGTCACCGTACTTGGCGTATATGGACGGTCCGCCATCAGTAGTCTCCCTGAACCAGCCCTTTGACCTGCTCACCCGCTGGGCTGACGCGGTAATTTCCTTCAATCTTCCGGGGCGCCACCGTCTGGAGGGCGGCGTTCAGTGCCTGCATAGCGGCGCGGCCATCTTGCATCAGGGCGGCGCGAGTTTTATCGAGGTCGGGATAATGCTGTAGGGAGCTTGCCCATACGGCTCGCCCGGCCATATAGCCGCTGGCTCCGGCGCGGGCGGCAGCGTGCATGGCCTCGACAAAGGCCGCCGTATCCATGCCGCCGCTCAGCAGCACCCAGGGGGTGGGCAGCGCCGCGGTGATCTCACGCATCAGGGATTCGGCCTGCGCCACGCTGCTGCCCTCTCCGCCCCATTCCTTGACCAGCTGGGGCGCGACTGGCAGCGCCAGTTTGTACAGATCGACCCCGAACGAGACATCCTTGAGATCCTCGATTGCGCCCATCGTCAGGTCGGGAATGGCGGCGGCATAGTCGGCGTCGCTTTCCCCCTGCAACTGATACGGCAGAATCTCAAAAATATAGGGTCGGTCAAACTGTTTGCAGGCGTCTCCAGCCTCGCGGACGAACTGCAACTGATGATCCTTGAGTTCCTGGGGAGCGTCGGGCCGGTACCAGGCCAGCACCTTGATGCCTTCTGCGGCGTGTTCCACAGCCCGCTGAACATTCCAGCCGGGGATATTACCGCTCTGGCGGTGGCCGCGCTCGGCTTCTATAAAGGCGTGATGTTCGAGCGTCATCAGCAGTCCGGTTTCCCGGCGCACGTGTGGCATGACCGTATGAAAGCCGAGGTAAGGATCGACCAGAATGCCGGTTGCCAGATCCGAAAGGGTCTCGGCCAGTAGGCCTTTAAGCTCGCTGACTTCCGCATCGACTTCATTCAGGCCACGTCCGGTGGCTTTCGCTGCCACCTGCATGAGCGGTGGGCGTTGGTCGACGGCGAGCACGCCGAAGCGGCCCTGACCATCCGAGAGGCGATTGAGGCAGCGGGCTTTACCGGGGGTCAGTTGGGTCATAATGTTTCTCCATGAGGGCGAGGGTCTCAGAGCGGGTCGGCAAGGAAGCCGTCTGACAGCGCAAAGCAGCGGCAGCGGCGGCAAACTGAAAGGGATGGGGCAACTGCTTAAGGAGGGCCGCAGCATAAGCGCCGTGGAAGACGTCGCCCGCCCCGGTACTGTCTTTCACGGTGACCTGACAGGCCGGGATACGTCCGGAGAGCGTCTCGACCCCTGCGCCGCCCAGGGTGGCGGCCACGACTGTCGCGCCGGGCAACCGGTCATGCAGGGCCTTCAGGCCGCCCAACTGTTGGCACAGCGTTTCATCGGTAATCACGTGCGTACTCAGGCGGGCGATCTCCCAGCCAGCCACTTCATCGCGGTCGAGGTCAAGGACGACTCTGGTCCCTGCCTGACGGGCCAGCTGCGCCACAGCCAGCGCCAGCAGCGGTGCCCGGCAATCCAGCAGGACCACGTCCCTGGTGGTGAGCTGGGGCAGGAGTTCCGGAACTGGCGGCTCATCGGCTGCCTCGCGGAAAATGAACCGTTCGCCGTCCGGAGCAACGATAATGGTATTCATTGGAGTAGCGAAGTCTGGGGTCGCGCCGAGAGTGAATTCGCCTCCCAGGTCCAGGAGCCGTTGACGGATCAGCTGCCCAGCCTCGTCGTCTCCGGTATGCGCGATCAGGGAAGTGGGTGCGCCGAGGCTGGCCGCAGCGAGAGCGGCGACAGTAGCGATTCCACCCGCGTCCTCGGTTCGTTCGAGAACACGCGTTCTGGCGGTGGCCGGTGGAAAGGTCTCGACCCGCAAGCGACGGTCCCAGCAGGCCCACCCGGCACAGTAAAGTCGCCCAGGCGTGTCCTGGCTCGTTTCACGGCTCATTCCCACCGAATAACCCCGGTCGGCTTCCGCGCTTCCAGCAGCTCATAACCGAGCCAGAGGCAGGTTTCACGCAGGGCCGCTTCGTGGTCTCCGAGGGCAAAGACCAGATGATGAGGGATACGGTATTCCAGAATATTCCCCAGGAAGTCGTGGCTGCTCACCGCGTCGGGGCCGATTCTGAAATTGGTCACCCAGCCGCTGACGCCCTCGTAGCGGCTGGGCCGCTCGATCACTTCCGCCGCAAAGACCAGTGCCTTCTTGTTTTCCAGCAGCCGTAGGCCAGTCACCGGTCCCCGCTTGAGCGTCATTCCCCGGACCGCCGGAATCTGACGGTTGAAGTGCTTCTCGATTCGCGTCTCGTCGGCCCATTCCTGCGCCGCGTTCCCGCAGTGCCAGAACATCAGGGCGTCGGGGCTGGTATGGGTCAGGTCCAGCAGCACACTGGGATGGCCGCTGACCCGCTGGGCCGCCAGCATCGAGAGTGCCCCGTAAGTATCGCCCTCGCAGGCCACCGGCAAGCCCTGATCGGCCAGTCTGGCACAGGCAAGGCACGCCATGGCTCCACGCTGCTCAGGGATTTCGGGCCAGCAGCGCAGCGAAACCGCGTCATACCCCTGCGCTGCCGTGGCCAGCGCCGTTTCGATCTTCAGAGCCTCCTGAAGTTGCGAGGCGTCATAGTCACTGGGTTCCTGTGGGATGGGGGCGGGTTCGGCGTCATCGACAGCCTGAATGAGTGTTTCCAGCGGCTGATGCTCGACCGTCAGTTCGTCCGGTTCACTTTCGATGCGGTAAAACCCAGGGGCGCTGCCGCCGAGCTGGAGAATTCGCGCGTCCAGCAGGTGGCGGGCGGTGGCCGCTCCACGCAGGCTGAGCAGGATCTGTTCGAGGCTGCTGGCCTCGTCTGGGGCACCATAGAGCCAGCGAACCGGGAGAGTGCGTGCCGCAGGCAAAGAAACGCTCATATTCAGGCCGCAGAGGGCGTTTTGAGGCAGTCGTCCTTCTTCAAAGGCTTCCGGCAAGGCCCATACGACCGTCGGCAGGTTCAGTTCGAGAAGCGGCACCACCAGATCGCCCGTCGCGAAAGTCACATGCTGAAGAATGAGCAGGTCGGGCAGGTCGGTGGCGAGCTGTTCACACACGGCCTCCGCTTCGGCGGCCTCGGCCACCGGCTGGCTGATCCGCAGCTCGAAACCTTGATCGGCTGCCAGTTGTTCCAGCGCTGCCTGCGTGCGTTCCTGAAGGCCCATGTGGGCCCCACGGAACATGGGCCGCACGATCGGTACATAACACAGTTTCATCCTTTTACTCCTCCAGAGGTCAGGCCGCCGACCACGCGTTCCTGGAAAGCCACAACGACTACCGCCACCGGCACCATGGCCAGAACGAGCGCTGCACTAATCAGTGCCCAAGGAAACGAGAATTCACCCTGATAGAGCGTGATTCCGACCGCCAGCGTCCGCATGTCCTCACGCTGAATCAGGGTCAGGGCGAGCAGGAATTCTTCCCAGGCATTCACGAAGGCCAGAATCAGGGCCGTGAACACTCCGGGGGCCGCCAGCGGGAAAACCACCTTGAACAGGGCCTGAAAGCGGGTGCAGCCGTCGACCATCGCCGCGTTTTCGAGGTCCTGTGGAATCTGCTGAAAAAAGCCGACCATCATCAGGGTGCAGACCGGCAGACTGAGAACGGTGTAGGGAATAATCAGGGCAAAATAGGTGTTGAGCAGTCCCGCCGCACGCATGGTCTGAAACAGCGGCACGATCAGGGTAATCAGAGGGAACATGCTGATGGCCGCCACCGTCCCCATGATGATTCCTTTCCCCTTGATGTTGAGCCGGGCCACCACATAGGCCACGAGGCTGCTGATCAGCACACTGAGGAACGCCGACGAGAGCGAAATGATCACGCTGTTCGTGAACCAGCGCCAGAACGGTTTGGGGGCCGGATTCGTTGCGTCGAAGCCCAGGACCGTGGCGTAGTTTTGCAGTGTGGCATGGTTAGGCAGATAGGTGATCGGCAGCCTGGACAGTTCGCCTTCGGGTTTCAGGCTCGTCAGGACCATCCAAAGCAGCGGAAACAGACCATTGATGACCACGATCAGGGCGGCCAGCCAGATCCAGGCTCTGGCCCGGCGCTGGGCCTGCGAGCGACCCTGAGGAAGGGCCTGCGTTGCGACGGTCATGAGTCTCCCTGAATGTGGCGCAGGTAAAAGCCGGTAATGATCATGCTGAAAAGGAACAGCACCATGGCGATGGCCGCGCCGTAGCCGAAGTTGCCGTACTGCAACGTCTGCTGCTGAATAAGCATGGCGATGGTGGTGGTCACGTTTCCGGGGCCGCCACTGGTCATGATGTACGGCACATCGAAAGTCTGAATGGCAGTGATGGTGCGGAAGATAAGGGCCACGATGATGGCGGGCTTGAGCAGTGGCAGGGTAATCTGCCAGAACTTTGTCCAGGGGGTCGCGCCGTCGACATCGGCCGCCTCATACATTTCCTCAGGGATGGTCTGAAGACCCGCCAGCAGGATCAGGGCGACAAAAGAACTCGTTTTCCAGATGATCGCCCAGGAGGTCGCCAGCAGGGCAAGTTGCGGTGAGCTGAGCCAGTTGGGGGCGGTCATGCCCAGTCTGCGCAGAATGTCGTTGACCACGCCGTAGTCGCTGTTGAAAAACCAGGCGAAGATCAGCGCGGCAAAGGCCATACTCATCGACCAGGGCAGCAGCAACGATAGACGCACGGGCCACTTGTAACGGTAAGGAAGGTTGGCCAGGAGGGCCAGGGCCAGGCCGAGCAGCATTCCGCCAGGCACGGTAATCAAGACATATTGCAAGGTGACTTTCAGGGCATTCCAGACATCCGGATCATGGATGGCCTGTTGATAGTTGCCTGTGCCACGGTACGGCGGATTGAGTGGGCCGTTGCTGTAATCAAAAAAACTGGTGTAGATCAGTCGGCCCACGGGATAGACCACCACCGCCAGCAGCAACAGGGCGGCGGGCAACAACATCCAGAACGCCAGCTGCTTTTCAGTGAGTTCACGCCTGACAGGTTTTGCCGAAGTCAAAAGGTCACCTCCTCAGATTGGTAGGCCCGGATAGAGAGGCAAAGAGACACGGCAGGCCAAAGAAGCAGCCTGCACATGGGCGCGGCGCGGCTTATTTCAGCAGCGCGGGTACTTTGCTCTGAAGTTCACTCACGACGCTGTCCACACTTTTTACTCCGGCCACAGCAGCGTTGACATTGGAGTTGATCGTCGTACTCAACTGGGGATAGCGCGGCGAAACGGGACGCTGCTGGGCAGAGCGCACGACCGGTAACGCGTCCTTGAACCAGGGGTTGACCTTCAGGATATCGGGATCGTTGTACAGCGAGGTATGGGCAGGCAGGTTGGACGCGTTGACAGCGAGGTACTTGCTGACCTGCTTACTCGACAGGAACTGCACCAGGTCAGCGGCGGCGGCCTTGTTCTTGCTGTAGCTACTGACCGCCCATTCCCATCCGCCCAGGCAGGTGGCCGCTTTCCCGCCCGTCATGGCCGGGAGCTTCACGACGCCCACTTTCCCTTTGACCTGGCTATCAGTGTCTTCCTGAAATCTGTTCCAGCCGTAGGCCCAGAGGTGAGCGAAGACATAGTTGCCACTTTGAAAGAGGCGGCGCGTATCGTCGGTCTTGATCTCGGCGGAGTTCGACGGGGCCACCTTGCTGACCTTGACCAGATCACTCAGAAATTGCAGCGATTTCTTTGCATTGTTCGGATCGAGGGCCTGGGTGCTGGACAGCTGCCCCCCCGCACTCCAGTAAGGCACCAGGAAGCTACAGACCGTTCCCTCGATCGGTGCGCCCTGGAAAGAAAAGCCCTTCAGGTTAGGATCTTTTTCCCGCTGGGTAATGGTCTGGGCAATCTTGACCATATCGTCCCAGGTTTTGGGGGGCGCAAAGCGGTATTTGGTCAGCAGATCCTTGCGGTAGTACAGGAACATGGCGTCTGCAAAGGCGGGCAGGGCATACAGTTTGCCGTTGTAGGTGTTGGCCGCCGCGTAAGCAGGCAGATACTGCTTCATCAGGGCGGCCTTGTTGGGGATATGACTGTCGAGCGGTTCAGCCCAGCCGCTCTGGGCATATTGCGCGATCCGGACAATGTCGAGCAAAAAGATATCGAGGCTGCTGTCGGCGCTGTTCAACACAGTAGAGAGGTACTGCTGCTGCGCCTCACTGGTGGCCCCGCCGACTTCGAGCTGAACATTGACGTCCGGGTGGGCTTTCATGTACTGCACAAAAATCTCTTTCATCACATCCGGACGTTCCTGCCCCCCGACGAAGACCCGGAGCGTCGTTGCCGCCTGGGCGGAGCAAAGACAGCTGACAAAGAGGGTAAGACCAACAGCAAGCATTTTTTTCATGGCAACTCCTGAAATGAGGGTGTGCGGGAATTCGGGGACAGTCAGGCAAGAGGTAACGCCCGGATCGATTTTGTCAATGTGTGTTTTTAGATTTAAAATCTTGTTTTTGTCAACTCTGTCTCTTACACTGAGACATGCTCGAAAATCTGGATCCTCCACCGATCGCTCGGGCGGGCACGACCCTGAGTACCGAGACGTACCACGCCATCCGTAACGTCATCCTGGAACAACAGATCAGACCCGGCGAGAAACTGAACGTCCGTAAGCTCTCGCAACTGCTTGACCTTTCGGGTACGCCGGTCAAGGAAGCCCTGTCCGCGCTGTCGCAAGAGGGGCTGGTCATCTCCATTCCCAGGAGGGGCTACTTCGTCCCATCCCTGAAGCCTGAAGAAGTGCAGGAACTCTATCTGCTCCGGAGCGTCATCGAGGGGCTGGGAGCGCGGCTGACGGCGCAGCGGTCCACGCCAGAAACCCACCAGCAGCTGCGCCTGCACCTTGCGGCTCTGGAGAAGGCCGCAGGGAAACATTCCTGGGAAGAGTACGGCCAGCACGATTTTGAGCTGCACCAGATGATCTGGAACGCCAGCCAGAGTCCGCGTCTGATCAAGACGGCAGAAACGTTGAGTGGACAAATTCGCCTCATGATCAGCCAGTCGAACCTGCTGCCCAACCGGATGGCCAGTTCCAAAGAGGAACACCGGGCCATCGTCGAGGCGATTGCCGCTGGAGACGGGGTGCGGGCAGAAGACAGTATGCGCCGCCACCTCGAACACACCGCCGAACTGATGGCCGATCAGTACGCTCAGGGGGCCTTGGCGGCCCCATCTGGAGAAACCCATGCATAATCCTGTTCTGGCCGCGCCGGTGAAGCTGCAACGTACCTTCACCGTCACCAACCCCGCCTCTCTTGAACCTATTGCCCAGGTGGGTGATTGTGGCCCGGAAGAAGCCCGTCTGGCGATCGACGCTTCAGTCGAGGCTTTCGGAAGCTGGCGCAGGACTACTGCCTATGAACGTGCAGCCCTGCTGATGAAGTGGCGTGAGCGGCTCCTGGCCGAGCAGCAGGCGCTCGGGGAACTGCTGAGCCGCGAAATGGGCAAGCCGATCCGGGAATCGACGGGCGAAATAGCGTTCAGCGCGACTTTCCTGGAGTATTACGCCGAGGAAGCCAAGCGGCTCCCGGGTGCCCTGGTACCGAGCCAGTCCGGGCAAAAGCGCCTGCTGGTCAGCAGTGAGCCGGTCGGACCGGTCTACGCCGTGACACCGTGGAACTTCCCGGCTTCCATGGTGGCCCGCAAGGTGGCCCCGGCACTCGCTGCGGGCTGCACATTCATTCTGAAACCGGCTGAACTGGCTCCGCTGACGGCGCTGCGACTGGCCGAACTGTGGCTTGAAGTGGGCGGACCAGAAGGCGTCTTTCAGGTGCTACCGACCAGCGACCCCGCTGCGCTGACCAAAGTGATGATGGACGACGCGCGTATCCGGAAGCTGACCTTCACGGGCAGCACAGCGGTAGGTAAATCGCTGGCGAAGCAAAGTGCGGATACGCTTAAACGTGTCTCGCTTGAGCTGGGTGGTCACGCTCCATTTATCGTCTTCGACGACGCTGATCTTGAGCAGGCCGTTGAGGGGGCGATGGCGAGTAAATTCCGCAACGCCGGACAGACCTGCGTGTGTGCCAACCGTTTCTATGTCCATCAGAACGTGCTGGAGGAGTTCTCGGAACGTTTCGTGGAGCGGGTCAGGGCATTGAAAGTCGGACAACCGCTCGATCCTCAGACGGATATCGGGCCGCTCGTTTCGGCGGCGGCGGTCAAGAAGGCCAATGACCATGTTCAGGACGCCGTACAGCGCGGGGCCAGAGTTGCTATCGGTGGAAAGAGCGGCGACCAGCCCGGACATTACTACTCGCCGACGGTGCTTACTGGCGTGCCTGGAGCGGCCCGGATCAATTCCGAGGAAACATTCGGCCCAGTCGCCCCCCTGGTTTCATTTACCACCGACGCCGAGGTGATTGCCCTTGCCAATCAGAGCGACTACGGTCTGGCCGCCTACTACTGGACACGCGATCTTGACCGACTGTTCCGGGTCAGCGAGCAACTGGACTTTGGCCTGATTGGGGTCAACGACGCTTTACCGAGTACGGCGCAGGCTCCCTTTGGGGGAGTAAAGCAAAGTGGCTACGGGCGTGAGGGTGGTCACTGGGGCCTGGAAGAGTATCTGGTCACCAAATTTGTCAGCCTGGGCCTGGGGGCAAAATGAGTGTTCGTCCCGAAAAACTGGCCCTGCTGCGCACCGCTATGCGTGAGGCCGGCATACCCGCTCTGCACCTCGTACGCCCGGAAAATCTGGCCTGGCTCACCGGGGCCAGAACCTATATTGCTATCAGCAGCGAGCGCGGGGTCGCCGAAGGCATCGTGACCCAGGATCAGTGCGCCATCATCAGCAACGCTATCGAAGCGGGACGCCTGCGGGAAGAAGAGGGCCTGACTGAAATCAAAGAATATGTCTGGTGGGACGGCGCTGAACGCCAAAAGCTCATCGATACCGCTCTGAATGGGGCACAACCGCTCAGCGACATTCCCGGTCTGCCCGCACCACTGGAACAGGTGCGGCTGACGTTCAACGCAACAGAAGTGGCGGAATTGACCGACCTTGGAAAGCGTGCTGGGCGGGCTATCGCGCGTGCCGCACGTGCCTTGCGGCCTGAACTGACCGAATTCGAGGCGGCGGGTCTTCTGGCACATGAGGTCTATCAGGAAGGTCTCTTGCCGGTTGTCAATCTTTGTGCTGGTGCGGAACGCCTTCAGACCAGGCGGCATCCGCTACCGACCGGCGCTCGCCTGGGCGCACGCGCTTTACTTGTCCTCAGCGCCAGGGCCAAAGGTGCCGTACTGAGCGTGAGCCGGGCGGTCAGTTTTGCTCCGCTGACCGTGCAGGAACAGCACGAGTACCTTCAACTTCTTGAAGTCGAAGCGGCGGGACTGGAAGTGGCCGAGCGGCACGGGACGCTGGAAGAACTCTTTTTCGCCATGGGCGATGAATACGCCCGGCTCGGACGGCCTGCTGAAATCGAAAAGCACCATCAGGGCGGCCTTGCCGGTTATCGCCCCAGGGAATCCCGCGCCGAGCCAGGCAACAGGTTACGTATTCAGGATGGAATGCTGGTCGCCCTCAACCCCACTTTTCCCAACTTCAAGGTCGAGGATACATTTTTGCTGGCCGAAGGCAAGCTTAAGGATCTGACTCTGCATGACTGGCCGACCTTGACCGTCCAGGGCCGCGGACGTCCCGAAATCCTTCATGTATTTGGCAACAGCTGAGTGGGGTAGTTCGCTGGAACTATGACCGACAGGGGTTGAAATGGGAGCGCCCGGAGCCTATCTCCGGGCGTGTTTTCTTC
>JAGLBK010000259.1 GCA_018260275.1 Deinococcus sp. | reverse complement strand
TACGTCATGAAATTCTGGTTCTCGGTCAGCCGCGAGGAGCAGCGCCGACGCTTCAAGGAACGCCGCGTGCACCCGCTCAAGCAGTGGAAGCTCTCGCCGATGGACCTGGCTTCACTGGACCTGTGGGAAGAGTACACCGCCGCCAAAGAAGCCATGTTCTTTCACACGGACACCGCCGATTGCCCCTGGACCGTGGTCAAGAGCGACTGCAAGAAGCGCGCGCGCCTGAACGCCATCCGCTATGTGCTCCAGCGTATTCCCTATGCCAATAAGGACGAGCGCAACTTGGGCCGCGTCGATCCCCTGATCGTGGGCCGGGCTAACGTGGTGTTCGAGCGCGGTGAACATCCCGGCGCGTCGGCCATGCTCAATACCCGCTCATCCCGCAAATCCTGAGTTGAGGGATTCGTGTGCTGAACGATGTTTTAAGCCTCTCCCCCCTTGTGGGGGAGATGTCCCGGAGGGACAGAGGGGGCAAACGGAGCCGTCCAGTCCTGGCGTGGTTGTCCCGCTCCCTGAACCCCACGCGCCCTGTCGTCAGCCGGGCTAGCCGCGCTGCAAGTCGCCCAGCCCCGGCTGCCCGAGCGCGGCAATGCCCCCCACGATGAACTGTTCCAGCTGCGCGGCCAGTTCTGCCCCGTCCAGGTCGTCACGGGTCAGCTGTTCGTAGGCCATGCCGCTGAGCAGGTTGAGTACGATGGGCAGCAGTGTGGCGGGGCGTTTCTGGCCGTGCAGGCTGGCACTCGCCTCGGCCTTTTCCTGAAGGCGCAGGCGCTCCTCGATGGCCTTCAGGAACGCCCGGCGCTGCGTGCGGAACAGCGGCCCGCCCCCGCAGCCCAGCAGCCTGAGCAGGTCGGCTTCCTGAAGCAGGGCCAGAAAAATTTTGCTGAAGGCCAGCGGCTGCTCGGGCTGAAGCAGCGGGGTAAGCCGCTCGGGCAGATGTTCGAGCTTCTCGGCCAGCAGCGCCTCCAGAATGGTCTCGGTCGAGGCGAAATAGGTGTAGACCGTCGGGCGTGAGGTCCCCAGCGCCGAGGCGATATCGGCCATGCCCACCGCCTCGAAACCGCGTTCAGTAAACAGCCGGGCCGCCGCCTGCATGATCTGCTCGCGGCGGTCTTCTGCGCTCAGGCGGCGCGGCGCCGTCGGTTCCGGGTGGGCGGCGGTCTTCATGAATTCAGTATACCAGATCTATTGACATAGTGTCATTTGTCAAAATGTCATTTGACAAATTGTCAGTATAGCGAGATACTGTAGTTCCACGAGAGGGGGGCTTGCAGGAGCAGAGGCCCTGGCCGCCCGCTTAACCCCGCCCCCCCGATTCCCATCAGGAGAAGCTATGTCTCTCAGAAAGGATTTTCAGGTGCTTACGCCCGCCGAGCGCAGTCTGTGGCGCCATCCCATGATGTGGCTCTCGGCGGTCGCCATCGCCGCGACGCCGCTTTTGTACTCGACCATTTACCTCGCCAGTTCTTTCGACCCTTACGGCAACCTCGCGCAGTTACCCGTCGGGCTGGTCAACCTCGACCAGGGCACCCAGTACCGGGGCAAGGCGTACCACCTGGGAAGTGATGTAGAGCAGAAGCTGCTAGGCGACCCGAAATTCAAATACGTGATCTACGCGACGCAGGCTGAGGCCGAAACCGCCGTGCGCCAGGGCCGGACCTATTTTTCCCTGACCATTCCCGCCGATTTCAGCCGCAAGGCCGTGGCCGGAAGCAGCAGCGAACACGGCCTGCTCAAGTTCTACGTCTCGGAGGGGGCCAACTACTTTGCCAGCCGGGTGGCAAACAGTTTCAGCATCACCCTGGCCGACAACCTGAACAAGACCCTGGGCGAGAACCGCTGGCAGGTGGTTCAGAAGTCGCTGGCACAAGTTCAGAACGGCTTTCATGACATTAGGACCGCCACCGGGCAACTGCGTGACGGCGCGGAAAAATTGCAGACCGGCACCCTCAGTCTCCGCAGCGGCGCACAGGAACTGGCGACCGGAGCCGGAAAAGCGGCCAGCGGCGGAAAGCAGCTGACCGAAGGGGCCACAACACTGGCTGGCGGTGTGACCCGCCTGACTGGCGGCACCACCCGGCTCTCGGCGGGCCTGCGCCAGCTCGAAGCCGCCGCGCCGGACCAGTCCCGTCTGGCTCCCCTGCAAACCGGCGCGGCTAAACTCGCCACGGGTTCCGGCCAGCTGGCCAACGGCCTGAATCAGCTCTCGGCGGGCGCTTCCCAGCTGGCAACGGGCGCGAAGGCGGCGAACAGCGGGGCGCAGCAGCTTGCCACCGGGAACAAGCAACTGGCGGGGCAACTTCCGCAATTGCAAAACGGTCTGGGCCAGCTGGCAAATGGGGCTTCCCAGCTGGCGACGGGCGCGAAATCGGCGAATAGTGGGGCGCAACAGCTTGCCACCGGGAACAAGCAACTGGCAACGCAACTTCCCCAGTTGCAAAGTGGTTTAGGACAACTGGCGAATGGCGCTTCTCAGCTGGCAACGGGAGCGAAGTCGGCGAACAGCGGAGCGCAGCAGCTTGCCACCGGGAATAAGCAATTGGCGCAGCAACTTCCGCAGTTGCAAAGTGGTTTAGGACAATTGGCGAATGGCGCTTCCCAGCTGGCGACGGGGGCGAAATCGGCCAACAGCGGAGCGCAGCAGCTCGCGGCGGGCAACAAGCAACTGGCGGCCCAGCTTCCCCAGCTGATCGACGGCGTTGCTCAGGCCAAAGCCGGGGCGGAAAAACTGGGGGACGGTGCGGCCCAGCTGCATGCCGGATCGACGAGGCTGGACGACACCATCGCCAGAATTCCTTTTGCCCCGAGCGCCCTCAAAAGCGGCACCGCCCAGATCAGAAGTGGCGCGGCGCAGGTCTCGGGCGGGGTCGATACGCTCACGGGCGGCCTCAGCGTGCTGAACGCCGGGGCAGGCAAGGCCGTGACCGCCGCTGGGCAGCTCAGCGACGGCGCAACCAAACTGGCGGCGGGCACGGCGCAACTGGAAGCGGGAGCCACGACGCTGTCGAGCAAGTTGAAGGAAGCCCAGCAGGGTTCCACAGCAGCAGTCACCGGCACGCAGAAACTGGCCGACGGCGCAACCAAACTGGCGGCGGGCACGGCGCAACTGGAAGCGGGAGCCACGACGCTGTCGAACAAGTTGAAGGAAGCTCAGCAAGGTTC
>JAGLBK010000258.1 GCA_018260275.1 Deinococcus sp. | reverse complement strand
AGCGACAAGGCCGACAAGACGGTCAGCGTCAAGGTCGAGCGTAAGTTTGCTCACCCCCTGTACGGCAAGGTCGTGACCCGCAGCCACAAGTATGCGGCCCACGACGAGAACAACGAGTACAAGCTGGGTGACCGCGTCGAGATCATCAACGTGCGTCCCATCAGCAAGACCAAGACCTGGAAGGTCACCAAGCTGGTCGAGCGTCCCCGTGGCATCGAAACCACCGCGGTCGAGACTGAACTTGCCGGAGGCGAAGCATGATTCTTCCCCAGTCCCGTCTGGACGTCGCCGACAACAGCGGCGCACGTGAAATCATGTGTATCCGCGTGCTCAACAGTGGTGTGGGCGGTAAAGGTCTGACCACCGGGGGCGGCGGTAACAAGCGTTACGCCCACGTCGGCGACATCATCGTCGCCAGCGTCAAGGACGCCGCCCCCCGTGGCGCGGTCAAGTCCGGCGACGTGGTCAAGGCCGTGGTCGTCCGCACTACGCACGCCATCAAGCGTGCCGACGGCAGCACCATCCGCTTCGACAAGAACGCCGCTGTGATCATCAACAACAACGGCGAACCCCGTGGCACCCGCGTCTTCGGGCCGGTGGCCCGCGAGCTGCGTGACCGCCGCTTCATGAAGATCGTTTCGCTCGCCCCGGAGGTGCTGTAATGCCCCGTCCTAGCGCCGGCAGCCACCACAACGACAAGCTGCACGTCAAGAAGGGCGACAATGTCGTCGTTCTGAGCGGTAAGCACAAGGGCAAGACGGGTAAAATCCTGCTGGCCCTGCCCCGCGATCAGAAAGTCGTCGTGGAAGGCGTCAATGTGGTGACCAAGAACGTCAAACCCAGCGCCGCCAACCCCAGCGGTGGTCAGGAACAGCGCGAGCTAGCCCTGCACGCCAGCAAGGTTGCGCTGGTTGATCCCGAAACCGGGAAGGCCACCCGCATCCGCAAGACGATCGTGGACGGCAAGAAAGTTCGCGTTGCGGTCGCCAGCGGCAAAGTCATCGACTGAATTCATCCGGGTCGCCCCTCTGGTGCCGAGCATCCGGCAGGGCGACCTGAGTGGCGCTGGCTGAAAAACTGCCAGACCACTCGAAGGAACCCACCATGCAGCAGATCAAAGAAAAGTACAATGAGCAGGTACGCCCCGCGCTGATGCAGCAGTTTGGCTACTCGTCTGTGATGGCCGTGCCCCGCATCGAAAAGATCGTGATCAACGAGGGCCTGGGCAGCAGCAAGGAAGACAGCAAGGCCATCGACAAGGCCGCCAAGGAACTCTCCCTGATCGCTTTGCAAAAGCCCGTGATTACCAAGGCCAAGAAGAGCATCAGTAACTTCAAGCTCCGTCAGGGGATGCCCGTCGGTGTGAAGGTCACGCTGCGCGGTGAGCGCATGTACGTGTTCCTCGAAAAGCTGATCAACATCGGTCTGCCCCGTATCCGTGACTTCCGCGGAATCAACCCTAACGCTTTCGATGGCCGTGGGAACTACAACCTGGGTATCAAAGAGCAGTTGATCTTCCCCGAAATCACCTACGACATGGTCGACAAGACCCGTGGCATGGACATCACCATCGTTACGACGGCTAAGACCGACGAAGAAGCCCGTGCCCTGCTTCAGGCGCTCGGTATGCCTTTTCGCAAGGCTTAAAGGACTGAACTGAAATGGCTAATACCTCTAAAGTCGTGAAAGCTGCCCGTGGACACAAGTTCGCCGTGCAGAACTACAACCGTTGTGCCCGCTGTGGCCGCGCCCGTGGCTACTACCGTTTCTTCGGCATGTGCCGCATCTGCATCCGCGAGATGGCGCACAAGGGCGAATTGCCCGGCATGAAGAAAGCTAGCTGGTAACAAGAGCACTTAGCCTTTGGTGGACGTTACAAGAAAGGCGAGGGGCTATCCCTGAGCCTGGAGCCACCGAAAGCTTGGCTGTGATCGACCCTCCGGAAACGGGGGGCTTTTCTTTACTTTGCCCGACCAGTCTGTTATAATTCTCAATTGCCGTGAGATCACGGTGCTTGCCGTACCCCCCGGATACGAACTGCTCGGTTGAACAGTCATCGTCCGGCGGAGGAGAAGACCCAACAGAAGAAGTGCCGCCGTAAGGTTGTTGGTGGCCCACGTTCCAAGGGGAGAACTGTGCCCGCCTGCCAGCTTGTCTGGGGACGGGCCACCTGCCGGGAATAAGCCTGCGTGAAAGCATGGAACTGTACCCGGATCAACACCAGCCGTGGAGGCTACATGTTGAGTGATCCCATCGCCGATATGCTCACGCGCATTCGCAACGCGACGCGCACCCACAAGGAGACCGTGGACATCCCGGCCTCCAAGTTCAAAGAGGAGCTGGCCAAGTTGCTGGTCAAGGAAGGCTACGTCGCTTCCGTTGAGCGCATCCGTCCTGAAGGTCAGAAATTCGATGTCCTGCACGTTACGCTGAAGTACGGCGAGAAGCGCGAACAGGTGATCAAGCACGTTGAGCGCGTCAGCCGTCCTGGACGCCGCTCGTACGTGAGCGCCGAGAACCTGCCCCGCGTTCAGCGTGGCCTGGGTGTCGCCGTCGTTTCCACCAGCAAGGGGCTGCTCGCCGACCGCGACGCCCGTAAGCAGGGTGTGGGCGGCGAAGTCATCTGCATTCTCTGGTAATACGGCTGCCCATCAGGGCCGAGCAGAGCGAGTAACCGCCAGGCGAGGGGCCGTCCCCGAGCCTTAGTCCATAGACCTGACCTCAGGCCCCGGCCCGACTTAAGGAATTCAAGGAGGACAGCACATGTCCCGAATTGGTAAACAGCCTATCGCCGTGCCCAGCGGCGTGACCGTGACCGCCGCCGACGGCGTGTTCAAGGCCAAAGGCCCCAAAGGTGAACTGACCGTTCCCTACAACACCGAACTGACCGTCAAGCAGGACGGCGACAACGTGATCGTCGAGCGTCCTAGCGATGCCCAGAAGCACCGCGCCCTGCACGGCCTGACCCGTACCCTGGTCGCCAACGCGATCAAAGGGGTTTCGGAAGGCTACACCATCAATCTGGAACTGCGTGGCGTGGGTTTCCGTGCCAAGCTGGCCGGAAAAGCGCTGGAAATGACCATCGGTTACAGCCACCCCGTGGTGATTGATCCCCCGGCTGGTGTGAGCTTTGTCGTGCCTGAACCCACCCGAATCGACGTGAGCGGCATTGATAAGCAGCTCGTCGGTCAGGTGGCCGCCAATGTCC
>JAGLBK010000257.1 GCA_018260275.1 Deinococcus sp. | reverse complement strand
CACCTTTTTGGGGCGCCGCGTGACCATCCGCGAGGCCAATGCCCGCAGCCTGAATACCGTGGCCGTGCAGGTGGGCCTGGAGCGGGAGGCCGACCTGCGCCGGGTGCTTGGCAGCGTGGGCTACCGCGAGGACCCCGGCAATCGCGCCAGCCCCGCCCTGGGCACCTACCGCGCCGCGCCGCTGACGGTGGCGAACGCCTACGCCAGTTTCGTGAACGGCGGCGAGCTGTGCCGCCCCCACCTAATCTCCGAAGCCTACGACCTCGCCGGGCGGCCCCTGTCGCTGCCAGTCCACACCTGCCAGCCGCTCTGGAACCCCGGCGTGGCGTACCAGACCTTCGACCTGCTGCGCGGCGCGGTGGGCGAGGACTATGGCCACGTTCACTTTCTGCGCCCCAGCTTTGGGCAGCGGCTGGGTGGGCAGGACCTGCCGCTGGGGGCCAAGTCGGGCACCACCGACGACATCCGCGATACCTGGTGCGCGGGCGTGACCCCGCAGTACGCCATGAGCGTGTGGATCGGCGACCCGAACGGCGTGGCGAGTGTGCCCACCGGAATCTACCGCGAGCAGACCGCCTGCCGCGAGCTCGGTATTCTGCGCGAACTGCCCCATGAACTGCGCTCGGTGAGTGCTCCGGCGGGGATCACAGAGGCCAGCGGGGTGGCTGTGCCGCTGCCCGGCGAAACATTCACTAATCCGTCGCCGCCGGGCCGCGCCGCGCCCTGACATTCACGCCGGTCTAACCTCCGGGCACCAGACTGATGACTATGTTTTCCACCCTGCTTTCCGTCTTGCCGCTCCTGACGGCTGCTCCGGCCAGCGCCTCTACCATGCTGGGGCTGTCGACGCCGCCGCTGCATTTTGTGATGGCCGCCGACATGACTGGCAGCAGCAAGAATCCGGCCTTCGGCTACGCTAAGCAGGTTAAATTGCTCTCGCAGAGCCTGCTGCTCAATCAGGTGCATTCCGGCGACACGGTCACGCTGCTGCGGGTGTGTAGTGGCGTGCAGACCATCGCCGACTTTACCTTCCAGTCTAAAAACGGCGCACGCCTGAGCAAAAGCGACATCCTGCGCTATACCGGCGCACTGACCGAGCCGTGCACCACACATGGCAGCGCGATTACTGCGTCGCTGGCGCTGGCGCGGGCTGCCGTGAACCGTACTGCGGCAGTGGGAAGCGTGGCGGTGTTCTTCACAGACGGTGCCGTCGAGGATGACCCGGCCCGCGCTAGGCTGAGCCGCGCCTTTTCCGGCCTGCTGAGCGAGCCAGGTACCCGCCTGGTGTTCCTGGCGGGCCTCAGTCCCGAAAAGGGTGTAGGCGGCAACTCGATTCGGGACACCTTCGTCGGGGCGCTGGGC
Organism: Deinococcus sp.; assembly: GCA_018260275.1. Lineage (GTDB taxonomy): Bacteria > Deinococcota > Deinococci > Deinococcales > Deinococcaceae > Deinococcus. The sequence continues at coordinate 1,852 of JAGLBK010000257.1, read as the reverse complement.
CAGAGCAGCCGTGACCCCCGCGTTCTGATGGCCGGAGCCTACGATCTGAACAACGTGTACCCCGCCTTTGCCGACGCCGTGAAAAAGGCTCGCAAGTGACCTCGTGACGCGCCGTGACCCGTCCCAGCAGGCCGGAGGCGGCCAGAGTAGTGCCCAGAGTGCCCCTACCGCAGCCCCCATGCCCGGCCCCGTGCTTGAAGGCGTCAACATCGGCGGCCCGGACCTCAGCGACGTGACCCTGCGCTTTAGCGAACGCGAGTTTCTGGAGGCCCAGGCGGCAAGCCAGTTACCCGACAGTTCCGGCCCGTCTGCCGGGGCACAGGCCAGCAACGAGTACGAGGCTGCGCTGCCCCGTCCCGACCCCCTGGGCGCAGAGCAGTTCATGCCCGTGCTGGCCCCGGACCATTTTGGGACGCTGCTGGGCGACCTGACCCGCCAGTTACCGCTTATTCCCGACGACGCCGCCCGTGCCCACCTGACCATGCGGGGCCGCCTGCTGGCGCTAAACGTGGAACAGTACCGGGTCAACTACAGTGTGACGCACCAGACCCTTAACCGCATTCTGGCTGAGACGGGTGTGGGCGTGCGCGACGCCTGGACGCGGCAGCAAGACCACCTGCGCTTTATGAACGCGGCCAGCAGCGGGGTCGAACATGAGTATGTGCAGGCCACCCGCCAGATCGAGCAGGCCCGCAGCGCCCGTTTCGATGCCCTGAGCCGCTACGGGGCCACACCCGAAACCCAGAATGCCGAGGGCTTTTACCAGCAACTCGCGCTGACCGAACTCGCCAGCGAGGGGACGCCGATTCGCCCGCCCGAGCAGAAAAGCGGCAGCAAGCGGCTGTTCAACGCCTTTGCGGTCTTCAGTAAATTCTTCGTGGGCCTGATTTCGGGGGTCAGTATCAACCTGCTGTTCAACCCCGAGTCGCGGCTGTACCTGACCCTGATCGCGCTCAGCGCCGGGGTGATGTTCAGCGTGCTTCTGCTCTGGCTGGTCGATGAACTGTCCTACCGTGCCAAGGTCGCGCCGTACACCGGGCAGATGGCGCGGCCCTGGGGGTACGTACTGGGCATCGTGGTGGTCAGCCTGATTTACTTCGGCGTCGAGGGCTTTCTCAATTGGGACGGCATTCTGCGAGTGACCCAGGAAATCGCCGCCAACGCCGCGCAGCAGGGGCAACTGACCGACCTGAGCACGGCCAGTGACACGCCCGCCGCGCCGCAGCACTGGTCGCTGCTAGCCTTTACGCTGGGGCTGGTGAGTATGGCCGTGGGGGCCGCGATCATCCAGGGCCGCGAACGCGCCCGCACCGTGCTGGAGCGTGAGCGACTGGCCGCCCGCGTGGCCCGGATCAAGCTGGGTGGGCAGTATGTAGACGTCGCCCGCGCCGCCGATCAGGTGACCTACCTCGAAGACCAGCGCGACCGCCTGGCCCCACCCCGCGACGTGACCAGCCCCGACCACGCTCACCTGAACGAGCGCGTGCTGGGCCACTGGGAGCAGGAGCGCGATACCCAGGTCGGCCAGCTGAGCAGCGCGATCATGCGCGAGGCCGGGCAACTTCAGCAGACGCTCGAAGCCTACGCCGGGCAGCTTCTGGAGGCGCAGTACCCCCGGCCAAAGCGCGGGCTGTTCGGGTAGTGGGTTCGCCAGGCTCTCCCCCTCGGTCCCTTCGGGACATCTCCCCCGCAAGGGGGAGAGGGGTAAAGTATCGTCCCAGACGTAATAAAACAAAATGAGAAAGATGTACGAATTACTGAACCCGCAAGGGGGGCTGGGTGATGCCGAAAAATCTCTCATATTCTCTGTCTAGCGTTGTAGCCGAAGAAAATCCCTTCAAAGCGTTCAAGT
>JAGLBK010000256.1 GCA_018260275.1 Deinococcus sp. | reverse complement strand
AATTTCCAACGTGTCGTTCAGCTTCCGGGGCAACAACCATGTGCGCGAGGCGATGCACGCGGTGTTTCTGTACCACGCCATTCGCGCCGGGCTGGACATGGGGATTGTCAACGCGGGGATGCTGGCGGTCTATGACGACATTGAGCCGGAGTTGCGCGAGGCCGTGGAGGACGTGATTCTGGCCCGCACGCCGCGCACCGGAACCGACTCGGCCACCGAGCGGCTGCTCATCCTCTCGGAGCGCTACAAGGACGTGAAACGCGAGGCCACCGCCCAGCACGCCTGGCGCGACCTGCCCATCCGCGAAAGACTGACGCACTCGCTGGTGTCGGGCATTTCGGACTTCGTGGACGAGGACGCCGAGGCCGCCTATCAGGAACTCGGCAGCCCGCTGATGGTGATTGAGGGGCCGCTGATGGACGGCATGAACGTGGTCGGCGACCTGTTCGGCGCGGGCAAGATGTTTCTGCCCCAGGTGGTCAAATCGGCCCGCGTAATGAAGAAGGCGGTGGCCTACCTGACGCCGTACTTAGAAGCCGAAAAGTCGGAGAGCAGCACGAAAGGCAAGGTGCTGCTGGCGACAGTCAAGGGCGACGTGCACGACATCGGCAAAAATATCGTGGGCGTGGTGCTAGCCTGCAACGGCTATCAGGTCAAGGATTTGGGCGTGATGGTCAGCGCCGAGCGCATTCTGGACGAGGCGCAGGCGATGGGCGCGGACGTGATTGGGCTGTCGGGCCTGATTACGCCCAGCCTGGACGAGATGGTCAATGTGGCCCGCGAGATGACGCGCCGGGGAATTAAATTGCCGCTGCTGATTGGCGGCGCGACCACCAGCCGGGCGCACACGGCGGTCAAGATTGACCCGGCTTACGACGGTACGGTGGTGCATGTGCTGGACGCCAGCCGCGCCGTGACCGTGACCAACGACCTGCTGACTGACGAGGCCGCGTATGCCGAACGCACGCGGGGCGAGTACGACGCTTTGCGGGAACGGCATGGGGAACGGCAGGTGCGGCTGGTGACGATTGAGGAAGCGCGGGCGCGGGGCCTTTCTCCCTCCCCCCTTGCGGGGAAGGGCCGGGGAGGGGGGGCGACGGCGAAAACTGAGTGTGGACAGGCTTCGCCTGCCACCCCCCTCCCAACCTCCCCCGCAAGGGGGGAGGAGCTAAAAACCCCGCCAAAGCCCCGGCACCCAGGCCGCCAAATCATAGACCAGCCCCTCCCCGACCTCCTGCCCTACATAGACTGGACGCCCTTTTTCATCGCCTGGGAAATGAAGGGCATCTACCCCAACATCCTGACCGACCCCCTGCGCGGCGAGGAAGCCCGCAAGTTGTTTGCCGATGCTCAGGCTTTGCTGGAGCGCGTGATTGCGGAGGGTTCGTTGACAGCACGGGGTGTGATTGGGCTGTGGGCAGCGCGGAGGGTGGGGGATGACATAGAAGTAGATGGGGAATGGATGATGGTTGATGGAAAAAGGCAAAAACCATCGACTATCAACCATCAACCATCAACAGTCCTCCACACCCTCCGCCAGCAGCGCCAGCAATCCACCCCCAACCTCGCCCTGGCCGATTACATTGCCCCGGAAGGCGACCACATCGGCGCGTTCGCGGTCAGCATCCACGGCACGGAGGAACTGGCCCGCGAGTTTGAGGCCCAGCACGACGACTACAACGCCATCATGATTAAGGCGCTGGCCGACCGCTTGGCCGAAGCCTTTGCCGAGAAGCTGCACCGCGACGTGCGGGTGGACTACTGGGGCTACGCGGCGGACGAGGCGCTGGAAAATGCCGACCTCATCAAGGAAAAGTACCAGGGCATCCGCCCCGCGCCCGGCTACCCTGCCCAGCCCGACCACACCGAAAAGCGCACCATCTTTGCGCTGCTGAACGCGGAGGAAATCGGCCTGCAACTCACCGAAAGCTGCGCGATGTATCCCGCCGCCGCCGTGTCGGGGTTGTACTTTGCTCACCCGGAGGCCCGTTACTTCGCGGTGGGCCGCATCGGACGTGACCAGGTGGAGGACTACGCCGCGCGCAAGGGCTGGACGGTTGAGGAGGCGGAGCGGTGGCTGGGGCCGCTACTCGCTTATACAAGCGTTGATAGTCAATCGTTGATGGTTGATGGAAAAAGGCAAAAACCATCAACTATCAACCATCAACCATTGACAACCCAGGATGGCCCTGCATGACCACACGGATTTCCCTGGAACTTATCCCCCGTTCCCGCTCGGCGCTGCGGGCCGAACTGGCCGAGGTACAGGCGGCTTTTCCAGCGGTAGACACGGTCAATATTCCAGACCTGACCCGCTTTAGCACCCGCTCCTGGGAGGGTTGCGCCTTTGCGCGGCCACATTTCCGGGCCATTCCACACATCCGGGCCATTGACCTGAACCCGCGTGAGCCGCTGCCGATGGCGGGGTTACTGGTGGCGCACGGCATAGATGAGGTACTGATTGTGACCGGGGACGCGCCCAGCGACATGAACCGCCGGGTGTACCACGTGGATGCCGAGCAGGCCATCCGCCGCTTTGCCAGCGAACTGCCGCATGTGCGGGTGTACGCGGGCCTCGATCCCTACCGCCAGAGCTTTGCCCGTGAGCGCGACTACCTGGAGCGCAAGCTGGAAGCCGGGGCCGTAGGTTTTTTTACCCAGCCCTTTTTCGATATGCGGCTGATGGAGGCCTACGCCGACCTGGTGCCGGAGGGCGCAGAGATGTGGTGGGGGGTAACCAACGTCACTACCGAGGGCAGCATGAATTACTGGGCCACCCGCAACGCCGCCGTGTACCCGAGGCACTTTGAGCTGTCGCTGGACTGGAACCGCCGCCTGGCGGCTGACGCCCTGCAATTTGCACGTGACCGGGGCCAGCATGTGTACTTTCAGCCTATCCGCACGGATATCGGGGAGTACCTGAAGGGGATTATCTAATCAAACAAAAGCCCATCTCCATCACGGAAACGGAGTGTTTTAATGGACGAATTTAAACTATACGGAACCACCGGCCAGTAGATGACCAGGGGCATAAGGGTGGCTATCTTTTTCCCTCGCCCCTTGTGAGAGCTGCGTAAGTAGCTCTGGGCGGAAGTGGACTCGTAGAGCTGCTTGCAGAGCGGGTTCGGGTGGTTTTCCCGGACACGCGTAAGTAGCTGCCGGGTATAAACTATTGATAACGCGGAAAGTTGTTGTCGAATTGTAAACTCTGGACATGTCTGAGGTTTGGAAGCCACGACTCCT
>JAGLBK010000255.1 GCA_018260275.1 Deinococcus sp. | reverse complement strand
GCCCCGGATCAGCACGCAGCGCACGCCCGCCGCCGCGTCTATGTCGCGCCAGATGCCGGTCAGCGACTGGTGCCCGCGCCGGTCCACGCTATTGAGGGTCTTCTGGTTATCGATGACGATTTCCAGAATGCCGCCGTCGTGCAGGGTGACTTTCAGGCCCGGATACGCCCCCGGCTCCGTAAGCTGCTGGTTGTTCATGGCTGCACGTTAGCACCGCCGCCCGCGCTTCAGGCCGCCTTGCCCTGTCGCCATCCCAGCGTACCGATCACGCCCGCCAGTACCATGCTGCCGACCACCAGCCGCACCACGGCGGGCCAGCCCCCAGCCTCGTAGACGTGTCCCGTAACCACGCTGGAGACGGCGGCGCCGCCGTAGTAGGCGAGGTGATACAGCCCCGTCGCCAGGCTGCGGGCTTCTGTGACGCTGCGCTGCACGGCGGCCAGCGCGGCCGACTGCGACAGGAACACCCCGCACGCCCCCGCCGCCACCCCGGCGACGATAAGGGGAAGCGGGGCCGCCAGCGTCAGCAGCAGCCCCAGCACACTGGCAGTCACGGCGCTCAGCAGGGCCACGCGCGGGCCACGCGCCGCCAGCAACGGGCCAGCGCTCGGCGTGACGACCACACCCAGCAGGTAGACGGCGAAAATCAGCCCGGTCTGGGCGGTGTTCAGGTGATACGGCGCCCCCGCCAGCCGCAGCGTCAGCGTGTTGAATACCCCGACCAGCGTGAACAGAATCAGGAAGCCCACGCCGCAGGTCGCCAGCAGACCCCGGTTGCGGGCGTGGCCGTTCAGGTGGCCCAGGATGGCCCGTGGATCGCTACTGGACTGAAAAGCATGCTCCTGCGGCAGCTGCCGCGCCAGAAAAAACCCGGCCAGTGAGGACAGCGCCAGCATCCAGAACGCGCCGTGCCAGCTGCTCCAGTGCGCGACCAGCCCCGCCAGAAAGCGGCCCAGAAAGCCGCCCAGCACCGTGCCCGTGACGTAGGAGGTCAGCGCCCGCGCCCGCCCGGTCAGCGGCACCTCCTCGGCGACGTAGGCGTTCAGCGCGACCATCACGCCCGGAATGAACAGACCCTGCAAAAAGCGCACGGCGGTGAGCCACGGCAGGTTGTGGGCGAACACTGCCAGCACCGCCGGAAGGCTCAGTAGCGCGAAGGCCCAGATCACCGTGCGCCGCCGCCCCACCGCGTCGGCCAGCACCCCGACCAGCGGCGAGGCCAGCGCCATCGCCAGCATGGTGGCCCCGATGACCGCGCCGACCTGGGCCGCGCCCGCATGAAATTCGTGCGCCAGCAGCGGCAACAGGCTCTGCGGCGCGTACACGTTCAGAAAGACCAGCGTGCCCAGCGCCGCGAACAGCAGGGGCGGATAGACCGCCGCGTTCTGCGTGCCAGTCATTCGGGCAGCCCGACCAGTCCCGTAGGGTTGACCAGTGCGGTCCGCACGCCGTATTCGCGGGCCAGGGCAGCGTCGGGCTGACCGGGCGGACCCGCCAGCAGCAGGGTGGGCCGCGCCTCGATCCCGATTCCCCCGGTATCGTCCAGCCGCGCCAGCACCTGTTCGAAGCTCCAGTCGCGGGCCCACAGCCGTTTGACCGCGTGCAGGGCGGCGGTGCCGGGCGGAATGACGCGTTGGGCTTCCTCGGCGTGCCGCGTGCCGGGGCGGCGGGCATGCACGGTGCCGGTATTCAGCCCGGCATTGCCCAGCGCCCGGTAAAACAGCTGCACGGCGTCGTCCATCAGCACGCTGGTGCGCACCAGCTGTTGCGCCTGACCGCACAGCCCTTCCAGCGCGTCCTCGTCTATGCGGGCCGGGTTGATGCCGGAAAACAGCCGCCTGAGTTGCTCGGGCAGGTTGAAATTGAGGTAATACGCTTCCTCGAAAGCAGCCGGAACGAACATTCCCTGTGCGCCGTGGGCGGCCAGCCGCGCCAGTTCCGCCCCCACCTCCGACTCGGGACGGCGGGCCGCTTCAGCGAAGGTCAACATTTGGGCAGGCTAGCGCGTCTCTGGCCTGGGGCGTCCGACAGAAGATTACATTGGGCCGGTTACATTGGGCGTTATGGTCAGTGTCCGTGAGGCCCGTCCCGAAGAATTTGCCCCACTGGGCGCTCTGCTGGTAGAGGCTTACGCGGCGCTGCCGGGTTTTCCCTCGCCCGAACAGAACCCCGCGTACTACGGCAACCTGCGCCACATCGGGGCGCTGACGCATAAGCCCGGCGTGCAGCTGCTGGCCGCGCAGGACGACCTGGGCAGATTGCTGGGCGGCGTGGTCTATTTTGCCGACCTGGCGCACTACGGCGCGGGCAATTGGGGCGACACGCTGGCGGGCTGGGCAGGCTTCCGCTTTCTGGGGGTTGGCCCACAGACCCGTGGCACCGGGGCTGGCCGCGCCTTGACCACAGCCTGCATCGAGCTTGCCCGGCAGCAGGGCAAGGCGGGACTGGTTCTGCACACCACCAGGGCCATGCCCGTCGCCTGGGCCATGTACGAGCGCCTGGGCTTTATGCCCGACCCGGCGCTGGACCTCAGGGCCGGTACCGTTTCTGTTTACGGCTTCCGGCTGGCTCTGGGCAGGGCGGGTGGGGGTCTTTGACGAAGAAACGGCGTGAGTCTGTCCGGGCCGGAGCGAGTGAATTTGGCGCACTTTGTGTAAGCAATGGTTCGGACAGTTTCATAACTCAGGGCAGGGGGAATCTGAAATAGGCTGTCTGACACGCAAGCTGCGTTACCCCCTTCCCAACCTCCCCCGCAGGTGGGGAGGAGCTAAAAACTTCGTGCTAGTGGGCTGCCAAGACCATGAGTGTGGCTATCTTTTTCCCTCGCCCCTTGTGGGAGAGGGAAGGAGGAGCGTAGCGACGGAAGGGTGAGGGGGCGACGGCGAGAATTTATAACCCTATTCATGCCCTTGGTCATCCAACAGTCGTACTTTGCAGAATGGCAGTTTAAAACAGTCCGAACCATTGATAAGCAAGGAGGGCCGTGAACAGGCCCTACACAGGTGCCATTTCGCCCAGGACGGTGGGCGCTTCCCATAAAAAAAACCCCCGCCAGCGTGGGCGGAGGCTTATAGATGAAGTCAGCTGGAGAAGTCAGCTTTATTTGCGAATTACGTTCAGCGTTCCGGCGGTCGAACGTACGCCGTTTTTCACGGCAATCACGTACATTTTGGCGCTCTTACGGTCGCCATTTCTGTCGAAGGCCACCTCGCCGGTGACCAGGTTCTTGAAGGTGCCGCTGCGCACGCTGGTTTCGACCTG
>JAGLBK010000254.1 GCA_018260275.1 Deinococcus sp. | reverse complement strand
GACCCTCGTAAGGCACCCCCAGCGCGTCCAGGGCGCGGTGCTCACCGAATTTGGCGTTCTCGTGCTTGATGAACTGAAACAGTTTGGTTCGCAGACCCCGCCCGTGCGCCCGCAGCATCAGCCCCAGCGCGGCGGTGGTCTTGCCCTTGCCGTCGCCCGTGTTCACGATCAGCAGCCCGCGCCGCCCCCGGCTGAGGCCCCCGGCTTTCTTGTGGTTCTCGCGCTGCTCGGCCAGTTCCCGCATGGCGGTTTCGCGGCGCTGGCGCGTCAGTTCGTCGGTGTGTTCGCTCATTTCAGTGCCTCAGGATGAATCATACGGATCAGCGTTCGCAGGGCCTGCGGCAGACGCGGCCCGGGGCGCACGATGGCGTCGTTCTCTTCGCTGCTGGCCTTGTAGACCCGGCCCGTCTTCACGGCGCTGATGTTGCTCCAGCCGGGGCGTTTTTTCGCCTCGTCCAGCGTCAGGCCGATGATGACCTGCGGGTTGGCCTTGACGATCAGTTCGGGGTCGATTTTCGGAAAGTCGCCCAGTCTGGCCGGAACGATCGTCTGCCCGCCCGCCTTTTGCAGCAGCACGCCGATAAACGAATTCGGCCCCACCGAGTACGGCGCCGGGTCGACCTCGTAGTACACGCTGACTTTGGGCCTGCCGACCACCGATTTTTGCAGCGTGCCCAGCTCCGAGCGCATGGACGTGATCAGGCGCGTGGCCCCGGTTTCGTGGTTGGTCAGCTTGCCCAGCAGCGCAATTTTGGTAAACACGTCGCTGTAGGTCTGGGCGCTGCCGCCGTAGACCGTCAGACCCGCCGCTTCCAGCTTGCCCGTCAGTTTGGACGTTCTGGAATCGTCGGCCAGCACCAGATCGGGCTTCAGGGCCACGATCTTTTCCAGGTCGGGCTGAAAGGCCGTGCCGACCCTGGGCAGCCGGGCGACAGCGCTGGGCGAGTTGCTGAAGCTGTCCACCGCTACGACCTTATCGCCCGCGCCGATGGCGAACAGGGTTTCGGTGTGCGAGGGCAGCATGGCGATGATTCTTTTCGGTTCGCTTTTCAGCGTGATCTGGCGGCCCAGGTCGTCAGTGATGGTCAGCGGGTAACGGGCGGCAGCGGCCTGCGAAACGCTGGTGAGGGCGGCCAGAACGAGCAGTGGATGAAGGGGCAGTGGATGAACAGGCAGTGAATTAAGGCGCATAAGTAACTCCGGCGTGCAGAAAAGGAAGGCTCGGCCAGCGGGCGCACGGTCAAAAAAACCCGCTTCCGGCCTGGGGCCAGAGCAGGCGGCGCAGCTTTCCATGCAGTCGGCGTGCCCTCATCCTTGGCCCTCTTGTTCAGCGAGAGGTGCAGCCCCACCCAGACGGAGGCCGGGCCGCGTCCCTGAGAGGCATCCCGACTGACGGCCCACGTAGGCCGCCTCACCGCTGTGCGCCAGTGCTGGAATCCCGGTGCCGGAACCTCTCACCGGGCTTCCCCACACTCAGGCCAGGGTAGCACCTGCGCCCGGCTCGGCCCAGGCCAGTTGCACAGTCCGGCGGCACCGACCAGTTGCTCAGTCCGGCTGCCCCAGCCCCGCCAGCGCCCACTCGCCCTCTGCCCGCCGGAGGGTTACCACGGTGCACGGCGGCGTTTCGGCGGCTCTGGTGCCCACGGTCAGGCGCAGCGCGGCGTGCAGCGGCCCGGCGTGCGTAAAGGCCACGATTTCGCGGTCGTCGGGCAGTTCGCGCAGCCACTGGTCTACGCGCTGGTGAAAGGCTTTTCCCGTTTCGCCCCCGGGCGGCCCGAATTCCAGCGTGGGGTCCGACAGCGCCCGGGTCCAGTGCCACGGCAGGTTGGCGTAGGTGCGCTCCAGTTCGGTCCAGGTGCGCCCGGCCATCACACCAAAGTTGACCTCGGCCAGCGCCGGGGTAGGCGCGGCAGCGGGAAACCCGGCCAGCAGCGCGGTCTGCCTCGCCCGCCGACTGGGCGAACTGAAAGCCTGTGCTCCAGGCGGCAGCTTCAGGGCGCGGGCCAGTGTTTCGCCGCGCGGGGTCAGGGGCGCGTCTTCGCCGGGCAGGGGATAACGGCGCTCGGCATTAGGCGCGGTCGGCGCGTGGCGCACCAGATGCAGCGTCAGCGTCACGCGGCCCCCCAGGTAGGCAGGCCCCAGGCCAGGGCACACAGCGCGGCGAGTTCAGTCACAGTGACGATCATGCCGTATCCGTCCCCATTCAGACCACCCCCCAGGCGGGCGGCGGCAAAGCGGGCCAGCAGCAGCGCCGTAACCAACGCCGCCAGCCACGCGGTCCAGGCCCCCGGCAGCAGCAGCGTGGGCAGCGCCAGCCCCAGCGCCACCAGCCCCTCGTGCCTGCCCCCGCGCGAACTGGCTCCCAGTGAAGTGGCTCCGGGTGAGGTAGTTGTGGGCGAGGCCGCTCCCGGTAAGGTCTGCCGCGCCGCCGGATACAGCTGCATGGGCAGCAGCAGCACGGTGCGGGCCGCCACCGCCGCGACCAGGGGCGCGAACGTGGGCAGCGGCGCACTCAGCAGGCTCCAGAGGGTCAACAGCGTCAGCGTGCCCGTCGCCAGCCCGAAAGCCCCGACGTGAACGTCGCGTAGAATCTCCAGCCGCTGTGCGGGCGACTTCATGGCGAACAGGGCGTCGGCACTGTCGACCAGGCCGTCGAAATGCAGCATTCCCGTCAGCAGCAGCCAGCCCCCCAGCGCCAGCGCCGCGTGAACCCCGGCAGGCAGCGCCAGTGGCAGCCACAGCACCAGCGACACCAGTCCCCCCACCGCGTATCCGGCCAGCGGATAGTACGCACTGGCCCGGGCAAAGTCTCCGTCTCGCAGCTCCGGCAGGTGGGGCAGCGGCAGCGTGGTCAGAAACGTCAGCGCCAGCCACGCGGCGCGGAGTTCGTCGCGCCAGCCGGAGGGCGGCGGGGTCAATCCGTACCCTGACCGGGTGTATTGCTAGCGGTCGCCGGAATACTGGTCGCCGAATCGATCTGCACCTGCGCCGACACCGCCAGCGAAAGGGTCAGCGGATGGTGATCCACCCGCACGGTCAGGGTGCCCAGCGCCGTGTCCACGCTCAGCACTCGCAGCGGCGCACCGGGGGTCAGCCCGGCGGCCATCAGTGCCCGCAGCTGCACCAGATCGGCGTCGGGCACGCGCACCACTTTGCCGCTGTCGCCCACCGCCAGTTGCGAGAGTCGCCGCTCGGCGCGGGCAGGCAGCTCGCCGTCTATGGTCGGAATCGGGTCGCCGTGCGGATCGTGGGTCGGGTCGCCCAGCCACGCGGCGATGCGGGCTTCGAGCTTT
>JAGLBK010000253.1:1514-3302 GCA_018260275.1 Deinococcus sp. | reverse complement strand
ACTCCGATTTAACTTGATTGCCGCACTCTATAACCACACGCTAGGACTTCCAAAATGACTTTCGCAGGAGGTCTATTACGGCACGTTGGCGCACCTGGTCCATGGGGCCTCTGTCGCAGCGGCCAGGGGAGTGCCCTTCGCTTCGGGTGTGGTGGGCTGGCTGGTCGAAACGCTGGGGTCGGGCCTCTTCGGGCTGCTGGTCGGGGGCGTGGTCGTGGCGCTGCTGCACCTGCTGCCGAAAAAGCAAAGGCAGCACTGAGCGCCTTCCGTAGCTGCTGTGACCCGTGGGCGCTGGGGCGGTCCTGTGGCCGCGCTGAAATGAATTGAAAGCCGGAGAAGCCGCTATCCTGTTCAGCGATGACCAAGGACGCAGGCAAGAAGGACAACAAGGCGCAGCAGTACGGCGTGACGCCCCAGAGTGTGGATTTCAACGACTGGTACAACGAAGTCGTTAAAAAGGCCGATCTGGCCGACAATTCCCCAGTGGCAGGCACCATGGTCGTGCGGCCCTACGGCTCGGCACTGTGGGAAAACATTCAGCGCTGGCTCGACGACCGCTTCAAGGCCTCGGATCACGAATCGCTGATCTTCCCGACGCTGATTCCCATGAACTTCATCATGAAGGAAGCCGACCACGTCGAGGGATTTGCGCCCGAACTGTTCACCGTGAACAAGATCGGCACCGAGGAACTGGCCGAGCCTTACGTCATGCGCCCGACCAGCGAAACGATCATCGGGCACATGTGGGCGGGGTGGCTCAACAGTTACCGCGACCTGCCCTTTTTGCACTACCAGTGGGGCAGCGTGTTCCGTGCCGAGCTCCGCACCAAGGCGTTTCTCCGTACTTCCGAGTTCTACTGGCATGAGGGCCACACCGCCCACGCCGCCGAAGACGAGGCGCTGGCCGAAGTCCGCATGATTCTCGACCTGTACCACGAATTTTGCCGCGACGTGCTGGCGCTACCCGTAGTGCGCGGCGAAAAGACGGCCACCGAGCGCTTTGCCGGGGCGGTCAGCACCTTTTCCATCGAGGGCATGATGCGCGACGGCAAGGCCCTTCAAAGCGGCACCAGCCACTACCTGGGCCAGAACTTTTCCAGGGCCTTCGACGTGAAATTCCAGACCCGTGAGCAAAAGGAAGACTACGCCCACACGACCAGCTGGGCCATTTCCAGCCGCATCATCGGGGCGATCATCATGACCCACGGCGACGACTTCGGGCTGATGATGCCGCCGCGCATCGCTCCCATTCAGGTCGTGATTATTCCGGTAGGCCGCAAGGACAACTTTAGCGAGATGGTCGCGGAAGGCGAGAAACTGGCCGCCGAGCTGCGTGCCGGGGGCGTGCGTGTGCGGGTGGACAAACGCGACGGCGTGACCAACGGTTTCAAGTATAACGACTGGGAACTCAAGGGCGTGCCGGTACGCATTGAGCTTGGCCCCCGCGATCTGGAAAGTGGCGTGGTGGTCGTCAAGAACCGCAACAACGACGAAAAGGAAACCCTGCCCCGCGCCGAAGCGGTGAGCGGCATGGCGGCCCGCCTGGACGCCATTCACGACTGGCTGTACCAGCGGGCCACCGACTTCATGCTGGAACACACCACCGAAGTGGACGACTACGAAACTTTCAAGCAAAAGCTGGAAGAAGGCCACTGGGTGCGGGCTTACCACTGCGGCGACGCAGCCTGTGAAAAGCAGATCAAGGAAGACACCAAGGCCACGACCCGCAACGTGCCGCTCGACGACGCTGAATTCTTCAACGAAAAAGGCGAGGGCCAGTGCGCGAGG
>JAGLBK010000253.1:0-1505 GCA_018260275.1 Deinococcus sp. | reverse complement strand
ACCAAGGCCACGACCCGCAACGTGCCGCTCGACGACGCTGAATTCTTCAACGAAAAAGGCGAGGGCCAGTGCGCGAGGTGCGGCCAGCCCAGCGCCTACGGCAAGCGGGTCATCTTCGGGCGGCAGTACTGATACTCGACTATTGAATGGCGTGTAAGGTCGGCGGCCATCAGCCGTTAGCTCATCACCTATGGTCGGAAGCAGGCCAGTTGCTCGGGAAATCCCCCAGCGGCTGGCCTGCTTCTGTCACTTCCTGACTGCGGCTCTACTCCCTCAGTGCGGCTTGCCTGCGCCGCTTCACTTCCACTGGGCGACGGGCTGTTCGCCGCGCACCAGCAGCACTGGAATGGTCGAGTGCTCCACGACGGCCTGCGCCACACTGCCCAGCAGCATCTTGCCCAGGCCGGTGCGTCCGTGGGTGGTCATCACGATCATGCTGGCATTCAGCGACTTGGCCGTACTCAGAATGGTCTGCCAGACACTGCGGCTGGATGTGCGCTCGATGCGTACGTCGGTATCCGGGAAGGCGGCAGTCAGTTCGTCGCGCAGCGCTGTCTCCTGGTTGCGCAGTTCCTCCTCGCTCAGTGGAACGATGTAGCCAAATTCTCCAGTGACGATGGGGGCCGGGTCGGCCTGCACCGAGAGCACAGTCAGTTCTGCCCCCAGAGCGGCGGCCAGCGCCCTGGCGTGTGCGACTCCCTGCTGTCCGAGCGGGCTGGCATCTGTGGTAACCAGAATTCTTGTCATGGAAACCCTCCTTGACCTCCACTCTGGTTTCCGGGTATTACCTGAGCATTACGGGCCAGCCGGGAGGCCGGTGCGCCGGTGCATTTCTCCTGCTGGCGGCGTAAATTTAGCCTATGTCTACAGACCCGGCCCTGCACCAATCAGACTCGCGCCAACCTGACCCGCATCAGGCTGCCCTGCGCCAACATATTCGTGACCTGTTGATCAAACCACAGGCCCACCTCATGCTCGGTGACGCGCTGGCCGACTTTCCGCTGGAGCGCATCAACGATCTGCCGCCTGGCGCGGCTCATACGCCCTGGCAAGTGCTGTGGCATCTGCACTATACCCAGCGCGACATTCTGGAATTCGTGCGCCCGCAGCCGTACCACGAGGCCGAGTGGCCCGCCGCCTACTGGCCTGCCCAGGCCAGCGGCACCGTTGCCGAATGGAATGAGCAGGTGGCGGCTTTCAATGCCGATCAGTCCGCCTTGCTGGCCCTGCTGGACGACCCCGCGACCGACCTGTTCGCGGTGGTACCCAACGGCGCTGCGCCCGGCGGCAAAGGCCAGACCTGGCTGCGTGAATTCCTGCTGGTAGCCGACCACAACGCCTATCACATGGGCGAACTGACGCTGCTCAGGCGGCTGTTGAGCGCGGGGATACCCGCATGACCGACCTGACTTCCATGCGGCTGTCGTACACCCGCGCCGAGTTGCGCCGCGCCGACCTGAACCCCGACCCGCTGGCCCAGTTTGACCACTGGTTCGGCGAAGCCC
>JAGLBK010000252.1 GCA_018260275.1 Deinococcus sp. | reverse complement strand
GGCGGCACCGACGACCTGTGGCACGGCACACCAGACGTGCAGGCGTCGCTGGCCGGAGCGACCACGCACGCCAGGCTGCTGCTGACGCACAACCCCGACCTGCTCGCTAGACTGCCGCAGCAACCGGGGCTGGTGTCGCCCGAACTGGTGCTGTGCGGCCACACCCACGGCGGCCAGGTGCGGCTGCCGCTGGTCGGAGCGCTGACTGTGCCCAGCGACTACGGCCAGCGGTACGCGATGGGCTGGGTCACGGGAGCACAGAGAACCCCCGCTTACGTGAGCCGGGGCCTGGGCATGAGCGGCCTTCCGCTGCGCAACCTGTGTACGCCGGAAATCGCGTTTTTTACGCTGAGTCCGGCCTGAAGGCGGCTTACTTGATGACGATCTTTTTGGGGTCGTAGTCGATGACCGGGTACTGCGGGTTCATGTCCTTCAGGGTGTCCAGAATGATCTGGCCGATAACCAGGTCACGGAACCATTTGTGGTTGGCCGGAACCACGTACCAGGGCGCGGCGTCGGTGCTGGTCGCCTCCATGGCCGCCTGATACGCCGCCGTGAACCCGTCCCAGTGTTCGCGGTCCTTCAGGTCGCCGGGGTTGAATTTCCAATTCTTGTCGGGGTTGTCGAGGCGGTCTTGCAGGCGCTGCTTCTGCTCCTCGGGGCTGATGTACAGATAAAACTTCAGAATGCGCGTGCCCGAGTCGGCCAGCAGCTGCTCGAAGTTCTGGATATGTCCCAGGCGCTTATGAGCCGTCTTGTCGTCAATCATGTCGTACACGCGCGTGACCAATACGTCCTCGTAATGGCTGCGGTTGAACACCCCGACCTGCCCCTTCTTGGGCACCTGCGCGTGAATGCGCCACAGAAAGTCGTGGGCCAGTTCCTCGGCGCTGGGCACCTTGAAATTGGCGATGTGCAGGCCGTTCGGGTTGAAGTCCCCGATCACCTTCTTGACTACGCCGTCCTTACCTGCCGCGTCACGCGCCTGGAGAATAATCAGCAGCGACTGCTTCCCCTCGGCAAAGAGGCGCTCCTGCCAGTTGAACAGCTCGTCGCTGAGCCTGTCGTCCAGTGGCCTGGCGTCTTCCTTGTGCAGCCCGCCGTCGTCGTCGGGGTTCCAGTCGCTCAGCTTGACTTTTTTGCCGGGGGTCACGCGGTACTGATCGGTTTTCATTTCAAGCAGTGTAATTCAAACCCCGTGTGGGGTCAGGCGCCGGCTTCCTCATCCGGCAGCAGGTCGGCGGCATCGGGAATCAGGCAGGCCAGGAACGCCGCCTCGTACTCGGCGCGGTCAAGTCCCTTGCCGATAAAGACCAGTTCGGAAGTGCCGTCGCCGCCCTCCCAGGCGTCGGCGGTGAACAGGTCACGCACAGCCTGAAACAGTACCCGCTGCGGGTAGCTGTAGAGATCCAAAAAGCCCTTGACCCGCAGCACCTCGGCGGGCCGCGCCAGAATGTACTCGGTCATAAAGCACTGCCACAGGTATGGATCGAGGGGCCGCCCGGCCCGCAGCGTAAAGGTCCTGAGGCCCGGCGTGTGCACGCTGGCCGGGGCGCTGCCCAGCGCACGTGGGTCGAAGTCGTCGCGGGCCAGCAGCGCCCCGGCGTCGATCTGGCCCTGTTCAACTCGCAGCACTTGACCCAGCGGGTTCACGCCGCGCAGGACTTCCTCGGCGTGCCCCAGCAGCACTGGGTCGGCCAGATCGGTCTTGTTGATGACCACCAGATTGGCGTAGGCCAGTTGCCGCGCCGCCTCGGGGTGTTCGCGCAGGGTGCTCAGGATGTGGCGGGCATCGACGACGGCCACCAGGGTCGTGACCCGGAAGGCGGCCCGCACGGCCCGGTCAAGCAGGGTCGTGAGAACGGGGGCTGGATCGGCCACGCCGCTCAGTTCGACCAGCACAGCGTCGGGCTTTTGCTCGCGCATGGCTATGCCGACCAGCGCCCGCACCAGGTCGTCGCGGCCCGTGCAACACAGGCACCCGGCGGTCAGTTCCTGCACGTCCTGCTCCAGGCGCTCGATCAGGCTGCCGTCCACGCCCGCCTGCCCGAACTCGTTGACGATAATGCCCAGCTTATGCGGCAGGCTACGAATCAGGTGATTGACCAGTGTGGTCTTGCCTGCCCCCAGAAAGCCGCCGATAACGATCACAGGAATACGGCCCTCGGCAGGGTCGCCATGAAACGGAGCATCACCGGAAGGCGCAGCAGTCATGGAGCCATGCTACGCCGGGACTGCTGCCGGAAGGGCCGGGCCAAAGGCCATGTCTGGGGCTGTCGCTATTGGTATCATTAGCCCAAGCTCTTACTGTAAAGACCGGATCAGCGCAACTTCATCTAGCAGTTGATAAAAGTTGTAATCTTTTGGTCTGCCTTCAGGTCGCATTGGGGGTCTGATCCAGTGTTGCCCCACCTGTCATTCGACGCTGCTGCCGCAGCCCTTTGCAATTTACGTTTACGAGGAGACACCATGCCTACCAAACCAGTGCTGAAGACCAAACTACTGCTGCTGAGCGCCCTGACCCTGCTCGGTGCCGCCAGCGCCCAGACGCCCTCTACGCTGACCAAGGGCACGCTGAAAATCGGCATGGAAGGCACCTATCCACCCTTTACCTACAAGGACGCCTCGGGCAATCTGACCGGCTTCGACGTGGACGTTGCCAAGGCCGTGGCCGCCAAGCTGAACCTGAAGCCCGAGTTCGTGCTGACCGAGTGGAGCGGCATTCTGGCTGGCCTCCAGGCGAACAAGTATGACGTGATCGCCAATCAGGTGGGCATTACCCCCGAGCGCCAGAAGACCATCGGGTTCAGTACGCCCTATGCGTACAGCTACGGGCAGATCATCGTGAAAAAGGGCAGTAGCTTCAAGCCAGCCACGCTGAACGACCTGAAGGGCAAGCGCGTCGGCGTGGGCCTGGGCAGCAACTACGAGCAGCAGCTGCGGGCCGTCAGCGGAATCAACGTGGTCACTTATCCCGGCGCCCCCGAGTACCTGGCCGATCTCGCCGCCGGACGCCTGGACGCCGCCTACAACGACAAGTTGCTGGTCAGTTACCTTATCAAGTCCCAGAATCTGCCCATCATGGGTGCGGGCGTCATCAGTGAGCCCCGACCCATCGCCATTGCGATCAAGAAAGACAACGTGAACCTGAAAAAAGCCATCGACAAGGCGCTGCTGCAAATGAAGGCCGACGGCACCTACACCAAGATCAGCCGCCAGTGGTTCGGCACCGATGTCGGCAAACGCTAGTAACCTCGAGTGCTAGGGGATCAGAGACCTCCGAAGAAGAGAGCGAGATTATGGGCTGCAATCTTCCGGCAGACATG
>JAGLBK010000251.1 GCA_018260275.1 Deinococcus sp. | reverse complement strand
TCTGCCGGAAGATTGCAGCCCATAATCTCGCTCTCTTCTTCGGAGGTCTCTGATCCCCTAGCACTCGAGGTTATGAAACTTGAGGGGGCGATGAGCCTGATAAACAGTGCCCAGCCTCTTGGCTGGGGCCTCAAAGTTCAAAAGGTGGAGCGCGGGCGTCGGCGTGCCGCATGGTGGCTAACACGCAGAGACGCTCCTGGGTCGCCCCGTGGGGCAGCGTGTCAGGTGGTGGGCCCCTGCGGTAAGCCGACAATGCCTGCTTCCAGCGCAAAGGCGTTGGTCAGACAGAACGGGCAGTGGTCGGCGTGGCGGTGGTCAGAGTGTCCTGGGGCCACCACCTTCGCGGGGAACCTGCTTTGCCCCGTGGCCGCTAACAGGCTACCGCAGTGTCCAGCGCTTGCCAGTAGCTTTTGCACTGTCCTGCTGTCGGCAGGCAGGCGACGCTGCCCCTGTGGTGCATGGTCATGCGCCGGGGCCTGGGCTTGTCCCAGCAGGGTGGCCAGTCCTTCCAGCCCATAGCCGCCCACTTCGGGCGAGCGGGTCAGGTGCATGAACGAGGCCAGTACCGTTAGAACTGCCAGCAGCGAACGTAGCCAGCGTGGATGTTCTGAGCGGTTGGGCATGAACATTACGAATACCAAATTCAGGGGAGGGCGTTGGGCCTAGCGCGTCACCAGTTTCTGCACTCCCACAGCCTTCCGGTGTTTCCTGACGCTTGCCGCTTCAGGCTAGAGCGAGTTGTTTCAGCCGTTCCTTCCCGACAGGTTCCTGCGCCTGCAAGGGAATCACCGCCAGCCGTGAACTGTGCTGCTGCACGTTGCTGAGCTGCTCCGCTTCATGCGCGGCCCGCTGGCGCAAAAGCGGTGAGGTCGTCTCAGCGGCCAGCAGGCTGTTGTTGACCACCCAGGCCCAGGGCGTAATCCCGGCCCGCTCCAAGTCGGCTTGCAGGCTAGCGGCTTCCAGCACGGGGGTCGTTTCGGCCAGCGTCACCAGAATGACCCTGGTGCGTTCCGGGTTCTGAAGCTGCATCATCGGTGTGGTGTACTTTGCCGTGTCCGTCGCGTGGCGCATGACTTCCCGGTGATAAGCAACCGTGGCGTCGAGCAGCAGCAGGGTGTGCCCGGTCGGGGCCGTATCCATCACCACGAATTTATTTTTCGACTCGCGGATAAGGCGCGAAAACGCCTGAAATACCGCGATTTCCTCGGTGCAGGGTGAGCGCAGGTCCTCGTCCAGCAGGGCGCGACCCGCGTCGTCCAGATCCTTGCCCCTGGTCTTTAAGACGTGCTGGCGGTAGTTCTCGGTTTCCTCGTGAGGGTCGATGCGGCTGACCATCAGGTTGGGAACCTCGCCTGCCAGCGTCTCACTGAGATGCGCGGCAGGGTCGGAGGTGGTCAGGTGAACCGGAAAGCCACGCTCGGCCAGGGCTACGGCAATCGCGGCGGCCACCGTCGTTTACCCATCGTCATGATGAGGCCGCTGCTCTGCTGGGCCAGCTCGTCAATCAGGGTGTGCAGGGCCGGAAGTGCAATCTTTTCAGGACTCTGAGCCGGGGTCGGGGGCATGTTTCCTTCCTGCAGCAAGTGCTTAAGGGCATCCAGTCCCACCAGATTGAAGGGCTTGAGAGCTACCTCGTCCGTCGGCAGGGTTTTAAGGTTCGCAGGGATGGCGTGGATAGCGGCCTGCTGGCGGCTGCGAATTGCACTAGCCAGCTCATCTCCGAAATCCTCCGGCAGCACGCCGTTGACCACCAGATACTGCGTCTTCATCCCCACATCTTGCAGTTCACCGCTGGTACGACTCACTTCTTCCAGCGCCGACCTCTGGGCGCGGCTGACCAGCACCAGGCGGGTTTTTGCTGGGTCGGACAGGGCTGTCACCGCGTCGGCGTACTGCTCCTTCTGCTTTTGCAGGCCCGCCATCGGCCCCAGGCAGCTCGCACCCTGTGGGTTGTGGTCGATGAAGTTGCTCCAGGAGCCGGGCAGTTGCAGCAGCCGGATGGTGTGGCCTGTCGGCGCGGTGTCGAAGATGATGTGGTCGAACTTCTCCAGCAGGCTGCGATCAGTCAGCAGCGCCGTGAACTCGTCGAAGGCGGCGATTTCGGTGGTACACGCTCCAGAAAGCTGCTCCTCGATCTCCGCACGATGTCGTCGCTCAGCACGCCGCGCACCGGGCCGACAATCCGTTCGCGGTACTGCTGGGCGGCGGCTTGCGGCTCAATTTCCAGCGCGGAGACTCCAGGCACTGCGGCCAGTTCGGTAATTTGATTGCCGATGCGCTGCCCGAAGACCTGCCCCACGTTGGAAGCGGGGTCGGTGCTGACCAGCAGCACCTTTTTGCCTTCAGAAGCCAGCTTGAGTGCTGTCGCGCAGGAAAGCGAGGTCTTGCCGACGCCGCCCTTACCAGTGAAAAAGATGTAGGGGGGCAGGTTTTCCAGAAATTGCATAAGGGGATACCTCCCGGCCCGGTTCCGGGCCGACAGCGAGCGAGATTCGATTTTTGCGCCTTAGTTCAGCAGTCGTTGCCACCGCAGCAGCAAGCAGCAGGTTCGGTCACGGTGAGTTCGGTCATCCCCGTTTCAGCCGTACCCAGCCAGCGGGAAAGTTCGTCACGGGTGGGGTAGCGGCCTGCCAGCGCCACCTGACCATCCAGCAAAATCAATGGCAAGGCGGATTCCCCGGTCACTTTCAGCATCTGGGCCACGGTGGCATTCTGGGCAAATTCCAGCGGCTGCTGCGCAAGGTTGTAGCGGGTCAGGTTCGCGCCCTGCGTGGTCGCCCAGGCAGCGTCAGCAGCGAATGACACGAGATTCTGGTCAACGTCGGTGCCGCAGACGCCCGTTGAGCAGCACAGCGCGGGGTCGAACACTTCAATCCTGGCGGTCTTAATAGCAGTCTGGGTCATGATGGAACTCCTTTCAGGGTCTTGGGCTGGCTGGGGACAGCGTTCAGGTCGGGCTGCTGCAAGGCAATGAGCAGCTCACGGGCCTGTTCAAAGCCCTGGGGATTGAGCGTGTAATCCGTCCACTTGCCACGCTTGGTGGCGGTGACCAGTCCGGCGCGAACCAGCAATTTCATGTGGTGGCTGACGGTGGGCTGCGAGAGACCAAGCTGCCCTTCCAGGTCGCAGGCACAGACGCTGCCCGGCCCGGCGCAGTCGTTGGCGGGCGGACTTGCCAGCAGCTTCAGCACCTTCAGGCGGTTGGGGTCAGCCAGAGCTTTAAACAACTCTGCACTCGTATCGAAATCCATAGATATAATAGACCTCCTGCGAAAGTCAGCTGGTAAATTTTAGAGGTGTCAAACGGTCAATTTGAGCAGGTTCTGAAATTGA
>JAGLBK010000250.1 GCA_018260275.1 Deinococcus sp. | reverse complement strand
GCGTATTCAGGTACTTGGGTTTTTCGTCGCCCAGCACGCGCCCGCCAAAGCCGACCAGACGGCCCAGATGGTCGCGGATAGGGAACATGACGCGGCCCCGGAAGCGGTCGTAGATGCGCCCGTTCTCCGGGTTTTCGATCAGCAGCCCGGCTTCCAGCAGTTGCCGCTCGCTGACCCCCCGGGTGCGGGCCAACTTTAAAAGGCCGTCCCAGCCCTCGGGAGCGTAGCCCAGCTCGAAGGCAGCAATCGTTTCGTCGCTCAGGCCCCGGCGCCTGAAGTAGTCCAGGCCCGGCCCCGGCAGATGCTCGCGGAAGTAGGCCAGCGCAAAAGCGTTGACCTCGTACAGGTCGCGGCTGGACTTCTCGCCGTACTTCAACTCGACCTGCACGCCCGCTTTTTCGGCCAGTTTACGCAGCGCGTCGCCGAAACTCAGGTTTTCGGTCTGCTGCACGAACGAAAAGATGTCGCCGCCCGCCTTGCACCCGAAGCAGTAGTAGTACCCCTGCTCGGTGTCGACCTGAAAGCTGGGCGACTTTTCCTTGTGAAAGGGGCACAGACCCTTCAGGCGGCCCTTGCCCGCCGGAGTGAGGCGCACGTATTCGCCCACCACATCCGCGATATTCAGCCGTGAACGGACTTCTTCCTTGGTTCCCATGTGCGCCTCACCCCCCTTCATGGCCGGGGTGTCCCGGCGATAGACCTTCAGTGTACGCCCTGTTCCGGCTTTCTGGCTGAGAAAAAAAGAGACGTGTGGCACGCACTATTTGGTCGGCTACTCGGTATTTCGGCGCCCACACGGCCTGCCGCCCCTGTTTTATCTGGAGACATAAAGGCCGTCATCATTTTGGGTGATGCCAGTGTCAGATTCGCTGCTTAAGCTGTGGACATGAACGTCACCCGCCATTTCAGTGACACGCGGACAGAAGAAGGCCGCGTGCGGTTTCTCCTCTCACCGGGCCGCGTGCAACTGCTGGCGGAAGGGCCGGGCTGGAGCCACAGCAGCGGCCACAGTTCGCTGCACGACGCCGCGACCTTTCTGGCGGTGGTGCCGAACGTCGGTCAGGCCCTGTACGAAGAAGCGCTGAGCGACTTAGAGCGCCGGATGGCTTTCGAGCAGGCCGCGTAAAGTTGGATTTGACCGTAAACCGGCCTGAGCGGCGGCGTAACCTGCTCTAGGCTGTGCCCATGAAGATCGGCCACGCCATCGGTTTCGACGACGCCCCGTTTGCGCGTGAGTGGCGCGGCGACGTGCGGATTTTCGGGGCGGCCTATTCGCATGGGCAGCTGCACGCCGTGCTGAGCGGCAAGGTGCGGCGTGACGGCAGCAACAGCACCGACGAGCTGACTCGGCTGGTGGCGGGTAGCGGGCACCTGCAACTGATTTTTTTGCAGGGTATTGCCTTGGCGGGCTTCAATGTAGTGGATATCGCGCGGCTGCACCGTCAGACCGGACGCCCTGTGCTGGTGGTGGCCCGCCGCCTGCCCAGGCTGGACGCGGTGCGCCGGGCGCTGCTGGAACAGGTACCGGGTGGGGCCAGGAAGTGGGCGCTGATCGAACAGGCGGGCGCAATGGAACCGTGCGGCGGCGTGTACGTGCAGCGGGCGGGCCTGTCACTGGCCGGGGCACAGGAAGCCCTTCAGACGTTCAGCCTGACCGGGCAGATTCCTGAACCGCTGCGGACGGCCCACCTGATCGCGGGCGGCGTGACCAGGGGCCATAGCGCGGGTCAACGGGTTTAACGGCCTCTGGCTGGGGGTGCTTACTTCTCAGATGAGCGGCGGCGACTGAACAGGCCACCTGTCGCCGGGGCCGCTGCCGCCGTGCTGGGAGCCGCCACCGTTTCCAGCTCCTGAAGGGCCAGTCGTAACCAGTCGGGGACGTTGTTTTCCAGTTTGTTCAGGGCGATCCAGTGCGCCGTTTTCAGGTCGCTGGGCTGCGGATTGAGAATGCCCGAGCAGTATTCGGTGCCGAAAATCATGTTCAGGCGCAGGTGGGGCCGTGACTCGCTGCCTGCCCGGACGACGTGGCTGCCGACCAGCCGCAGGTCGCTGACCGCGATGCCCACCTGAGACAGCAGGGTACGCCGCAGCGCCGTTTCGACCACGCCCAGCCCGGTGGTGCTGGTCTGCAGGATCGTGCCGGGCAAACTCTGGGGGCCGCCGGGCAGCAGCAGCTTGTGGGGCCGCACCAGCAACACCGTGTCGCGCTGGCGCACGAGCGCGAAGACCCCCACCTGATAGGTCAGGGCTTCGGCGTTCTGGGGTGCAGCTTGGGTCAAAGTACGTTTCTCCTGAACAGTGGGCGAGGTGGGGCCTGGATAAAGCCGGGGAGGGTAGAAGAGGGCGGCGAAAAAAGCCCAGACAGGGCAGTTTACAGTGCCCTGGACCTGTTGCCCTCCGCCTTTAGAGGTACCCCTAGTGGACGCGCACTAGTGGTGGCGTCATGACCTGGGCCTGTAAGACGTGGTGCAGTTCCTGAAAGGCCGGGTCGTGTGCCGGGCTGGTCCAGGCGGGCGACTGCACCAGCAAAATCCCGCTCAGTTCATGGCGCCCGGGCCAGCGGGAAGCACGGTCTGCACGCAGGAGGCGCACGCGCGGCATGAGCTGTGGCGGCAGCAGCGCGGCCACTTCCGACCGGGTGCGCTCCAGATCATAGCCCTCGGCGACAGGTAAAGTCGCGTGCCACGCCGGATACTCGCAGGTGTAACGGGTGATCCGGCCCGCCGCCAGCGCCAGCCCCGCCCAGTTGCCCGGCCTGAGGCGGGTGCCATCTCCCGAAAAGCTGGTCAGGTCGTGGTGCGAATCTATGTTCAGCACCTCCTGTGGCTCAAAAAACTCCAGCCAGCTCCAGGCCTCGGCGTGGCTCAGGGCCACCCAGGTCGGCACCCCGGCGTACTGCTCCAGTGCCCGCCAGCCGGGGTAGAGCGGAAAGTCATCTTCCAGACTGCTCCAGTCGGTACCGCCGCGCTTATGCATTCGCGCACGCCAGACCTCCAGGCGGTCGGCCTCGCGGTCGGGTGTGCCCCAGATCGGCGCGTCGAACACCAGTTCACGGGTGCCGCTGAAGGCGTCCCAGTCCACACTCAGTAACATCGGCCCGCAGTTTAGGAGAACGGAGCCGTATGCTGTCGGACATGAAACTGCTGCTCATAGTTCCCCACCCCGACGACGAGGTCTACGGCGCGTCCGGCACCCTGATGACCTACCTGCAAGAAGGCCACGAGTGCGGTCTGGTCACCCTGACGCGTGGCGAGGCGGGCCGCACCCTGGGCCTGTGCGAAGGCCCCGAGGAACTGGCCCGGATGCGCCGGGTCGAACTGGCCGCCTGCCTGGACGTGATCGGCCT
>JAGLBK010000024.1 GCA_018260275.1 Deinococcus sp. | reverse complement strand
CGCAGGAAATCACTGTGCCCGCCGGACAGTACTTCGTGATGGGCGACAACCGCACCGCCAACGGCAGCGAGGACTCGCGCATGTTCGGCCCGGTGCCCCTGCGCGACATCGCCGGACGAGCCGCCGCCGTCATCTGGCCCATCATGCGGAAAACCAACGCCAAATACGACTGCGCCACGGAAAGTGTGGCCTCGGTCAGCGGGCCGAACAAGCTCAACTGGCGTCTGCTGAACCGGCCCGAGGCGTTCGCGGCGCTGAACAAGTAGTACGGAATTAAAATGATTCAGACACATACTGTGCTGGTCACACGCCCCCTCACCCTTCCGCCGCTTTGCGGCTCCCTCCCTCTCCCACAAGGGGCGAGGGCAAAAAGGAAAGAGGTAGTGATGTGTGCAGGTTTTTTTAATTCCGTATAAGAATAGGTAAGGCTAGCCTCCTGCCCGGCCAGAAGCGAAAGCCTTCAAGCCAGGCCGGGCGGGGGGCAGATGGCACAATAGGCCGGATGACGCTTTCCTCCCCCGCCTCCCAGGACGCCGGAATCCAGAAGGTCGGCAATCTGGAACTGTTTCTGGACCTGGTGTTCGTGTTCACGGTCACGCAGATCACCGGCACGCTGGCGCACCCGCATGGCCCGGAAACCTACCTGCACGCCGCGCTGATGTTCCTGAGCCTGATGTGGAGTTACGACGGCTACTGCTGGCTGGCGAGCAACACCGGGCTGACCGGCGACCTCGAAGGCTGGCTGACCTTCGTGACGATGGCCGGATTTTTCATGATGGCCCTGGCGATTCCGGCGGTCTGGAGCAGTCCGGCTGCCGGGGCACTGTTCGGCGCGGGGCTGATCGTGGCGACGGTCATCCATCTGGTGCTATTCAGCCACGCGCCCAATGGCAGTGCCCAGGCCATTTTCGGGGTGGGCTTCACCAACCTGTTGTCGGCGGTGCTGGTGCTGCTCTCCAGTTTCTGCAATCCGGGCCTCAAGACCCTGCTATGGGGCGCGGCCTTGCTGGTCATTCTGCTGCCCATTTTTTTCACGCAGGCCGACCGGGGGTTCAGCCTCAGCCCAAAGCACTTTGCCGAGCGCCACGGCCTGCTGGTTATCATCGCGCTGGGTGAAAGCATCATGGGCGTGGGCCTGGGGATAGCGCGGGCGCACCTGCACGGCCTTTATCTGGGCTACGCCCTGATCGCGCTGCTGCTGGTGGCGTTCCTGTGGTGGAGTTATTTCGGCCCCGACAACCAGCGGGCCGAGCACGCCCTGGTCAAGGCCGACCCCACGCGCCGCTCGCAGATGGCCCTGCGCGGCTACGGCTTGGCCCACTTTACGATGCTGGCGGGCATCATCCTGGCGGCGGCGGGGCTGGAAGTCGGGGTGCATGACCCGGCCCACCCCGTGCACGGCTGGGCCGCCTGGAACCTGGGCGGCGGCTTGGCACTGTACTTCGCCGGAGATGTCCTGTTTCGCCGGGCGATGGGCCTGGGCCCCGGACGCCTGCGCAGCGGGCTGGCGCTGATGCTGCTGGCGACGGCCTGGGTGGGCCTGCACTTCCCGGCGCTGTGGCAACTGCTGAGCTGCACGGCGCTGATCTTCGCCGCCGTGACGTTCGAGGATTACGTGCTGGACACCCCTGCCCCACAGGAACACACGGCATAGAGGGTGCTACGTCAGACTTGACGACCTGTAAAATAGCGACATGATGGCAAGGTCCTCACTCCGCTGGAGTCGGTGGCAAGAGGTTCTGCGTTCCTTCCTGAAACTTCTTGCCCTGGCCTTGATCTGGGTCGGCCTGGCCGTTTATGCGGTCATGCACTGCCCTTCAACGACTCAGGAATGCGTCGCTACTTTCCAGGCGAATGGAAACAAGCTCCCACCAGATTACTATGTGTTTCCCGTGACCTTTGGCTGGAAGAGCAACATCGCGGATACGTGTGAACTCTGGAGCGAATGACGTTTCAGCCTTCTACTGTAAAGCCAAGTATTCGCAGGCCAGTCGGCGCGGTGGTGCTGGCATAGGGCGCTGCTGCACTTCCATCCCGTAAACTGTTAGGGTTGCCGCCTGCTGGCGGGTCAAGGAGAAAACATCATGGGACTTGCAATTGGAATCGTCGGCCTGCCCAACGTGGGCAAATCAACCCTTTTTAACGCCATCACCCGCGCCGGAGCGCTGGCCGCCAACTACCCCTTCGCCACCATCGAGCCGAACGTGGGCCGCGTGACCGTGCCCGACGAGCGCCTGAGCGCCCTGAGCAAGGTGTTTACCAAGGGCGAGCGCGTGCCGCCGATTATCCCGACCTTCGTGGAATTCGTGGACATCGCGGGTCTGGTCAAGGGCGCAAGCAAGGGCGAGGGCCTGGGCAACCAGTTCCTGGCGAACATCCGCGAGGCCGACGCGATTGCCCACGTGGTGCGCTGCTTCGAGGACGGCAATGTGATTCACGTGGCGGGCAAGGTGGACCCACTGGACGACATTGAGACCATCAACACCGAGCTGGTGCTGGCCGACTTGGGGGGCCTGGAAAAGCGCGTGCAGGGCCTCTCCAAGAAGGCCAAAGGCGGCGACAAGGAAGCTAAAGAGCAGCTGGAAATGGCCGAGGCGTTCCTGAAGGTGCTGGAAAAAGGCGAACCCGCCCGCAACGCCCAGGTCGAGGGCAAGGTGCCCAAGGACTTTGGCCTGATTACCACCAAGCCGGTGATTTATGTCGCCAACGTAGGCGAAAGTGAACTGACCGAGGACAACGAATATGTGAAGCAGGTGCGCGAATACGCCGCCAAAGAGGGCGCACAGGTGGTCAAAATCAGCGCCCAGATTGAAGGCGAACTGGCCGAGATGCCCGAGGACGAGGCCCGCGAGTTCCTACATGACCTGGGCGTTCAGGAAAGCGGCCTGGACCAGCTGGTCAAAGTGGGCTACGAAACGCTGGGCCTCATCACCTTCATCACATCTGGCGAAAAGGAAGTTCGCGCCTGGACCATTCGCAAGGGTGAAACCGCGCCCGAGGCTGCTGGAGAAATTCACAGCGACCTGCAACGCGGCTTTATCCGTGCCGAGGTCATCGAGTGGGACAAGATGGTCGAGGCCGGAGGCTGGGCCGCCGCCAAGAGCAAAGGCTGGGTACGCACCGAAGGCAAAGAGTATGTGATGAAAGACGGCGACATCATGAACGTGCTGCACAACAGCTAAAGCGGGGAGTGGTGAGTAGATTGTGGTGAGTGGAGAAGGCGCTTTCGCTCATCCGCTGGATATAAAAACTGGGGAGCAGGGGCTAACGCCTCCACTCCCCTTTCCTGTTGCGCTTACTTCGCTGGCTGGGTCAGCTTCTTCGCCGCGCCGACATACAGTTTCAGGCCGTGCTCCAGCGCCCGCTCGTCAACGGTGAATTTGGGGTGGTGGTGCGGGGCCGCGCCTGGGCCGCCCGCGCCGATGGCAATGAAGGTGCCGGGGGCCTTGGTCATGTAGGCGCTGAAATCCTCGCTGCCCATCTGGGGTTTGCCCTGCACAACCTGCACTTCCGGCAGCACCTCGCGGGCCATTTCCTGCAACTCGCGGGCCACGTCGTGGTCGTTGACGGTGGCGCGGTAGCCCATCTGGTACTTGAGGGTGTAGGTCGCGCCGAAGGTGTCACAGACTCCCTTGATGATCTGCTCGATCTTTTTGGGCAGCTCCTGGCGCACGTTTTCGTCGAAGGAACGCACCGTGCCGCCCAGCGTGACGGTGTCGGGAATCACGTTCTTGGCGTTGCCGCCGTGAATGGTCGCCACCGTGACCACCGCCGTATCCATCGGGTCGAGCTGGCGCGACACCACGTTTTGCAGCGCCACCACGATATGCGCGGCCACGATCACCGGGTCGATGGTCTGGTGCGGGCTGGCCCCGTGACCTCCCTTGCCCTGCACGGTCAGCTCGAAGCCGTCGGAGGCGGCCAGCAGCGGCCCGCCCTGAATCGCCACTACGCCCGTCGGCACCGGACTCATCAGGTGCTCGCCCACCACCACGTCCACGCCGTCCATGATTCCGGCGTCGACCAGTTGTTGCGCCCCGCCCGGAAAGAATTCCTCGGCGTGTTGGAAGATAAACCGCACCTCGCCGTGCAGCTGCTCCGGGTGGGCCGAGAGCAGTTTAGCCGCGCCCAGCAGCATCGCGGTGTGGCCGTCGTGCCCGCAGGCATGCATCACGCCGGGGTTTTGGGAGCTGAATTCCAGGCCCGTTTCTTCCTCGATGGGCAGCGCGTCCATATCGGCCCGCAGCAGCACGGTGCGCCCCGGCCCCGCAGTGCCCTTCAGGACGGCCAGCACGCTGGTTTCAGTGGGCCGCGAGAGGGTCAG
Organism: Deinococcus sp.; assembly: GCA_018260275.1. GTDB lineage: Bacteria > Deinococcota > Deinococci > Deinococcales > Deinococcaceae > Deinococcus. The sequence goes on along the minus strand of JAGLBK010000024.1, from coordinate 15,407 downwards.
GTTGGGCAGCTTCTGCAACTGCTCCTGCACGAATCTGGCGGTCTCGTGCTCGTGAAACGAGAGTTCGGGGTGCTGGTGCAGGTGCCGTCTCCAGGCGACGACTTCCTGCATCACGGTTTCGGGGCTGGCCTGAGCTGCGTTGGACTGAACGGTCGTGTCGGTCATGGGTTTTCTCCTTTGAATGGCCCTGCGGATGGTTCAGACTCTAGAGCAGTTTGCATAAAAAGGCCACGTTGTTTGTGGCTTTTTATGCCGAGCAGAGCGAGTGACTTTGAATGAGCAGCTGGAATAATGGAGCCGTTTGGGGTGAGGTTCCGCAAATGGCGTAATTATGCAAGCTGCTCTAGCGCCGCAAGCGCCGGGCGCGGCGGAAACGGTCAGTACTGGCGAACGGTTTCAGCCCTCCGCCGCAGGCGCGGGTTCAATGCCAGTGGCGTAGAGGTCGGCGCCGCGCCGCTCCAGCCGCACGCGGGGTAGGGGCGCGTTGGCCTTGCCGAACACCGCCGCGCCCGCCTGCATGGGGTCGAACACACTGAAATGGCAGCGGCAGCCCAGTTGCGGGTGGCGCTGTCCCTGCGGCGGGCGGTAGTTGAAGGCGAACGCCAGCACTTCCTCGTCGCGCACGAGGTTGACCGTGCAGCCCAGGTGCGTGCAGACGCGCGAGAACGCCGCGTAGTGCTGCCCGCCCGCCGTGAGGCCCCCGGCGACCTCACCGGGCACGCGCAGCAGCGTGCAGGGGCGGCCCGCGTAAGTGAAATTGACCTCGGCCCAGTCGGTCTTCAGGTCGCTCAGCGCGGCGATTTTCTGGGCCGCACTCGCCTCGAACGCCGGAGCTGCCGCGCTCCGCTTGCCGAAAGTAACCCGCCTGGCGTACCAGCCCATGTACCCGAACGCCCCGAAGGTGCCCGCTACCGGCAGCAGCCACCAGCGTTCCAGCAGGGCGCGGCGCGTGACTTTCATGGCCGCTTCACAACTTGGGCAGGCCGAGCTTTTCCAGGCCCACGTTCAGGCGCTCACGGTCCAGGCCGCCCCGGTCGAAGTGCTGCACCTTGCCCGCCCTGTCGATAAAAAACGTATCCGGAATCCCGGCGATGCCGTAAGCGATGGCCGTATCCGCACTTTTGTCCTGGGCATTGGCGTAATTCAGGCCGTGCTGCGCGATGAACTGGCGGGCATTGGCTTCATTGGTCTCCTGAAACAGCACCCCGACGACCTTGAACCCCTGCGCCCCCTGCCGGGTGCTCAGTTCATGAAACAGCGGCGCTTCCTCCTTGCAGGGGCCGCACCACGACGCCCAGAAATTCAGGACGACCGGCTGCCCGCGCAGCTTTGAAAGTTGCACTGTCTGGCCGTCCAGCGTTTTGAGGGTGAAATCGGGGGCCGCCTGACCGATCAGCGAACTGGTCGCGGCGGCCTGTGGCGCGGGCCTCAGCAGCAGCCCGCCCAGCAGCGCCACGACCAGAAAGGCCAGCAGCGGCGGCACGAATCGGGGCAAAGAGCGCCTGGGCGGCGCAGCGGGAGCAGGGGCCGTCATCGGGTTACTTGCTGTCCTGAAGCATCTTCTTGAGGTCGGCCTGGGTCTTGGGCACCTGGTATTCCTCGCTGTGCTTCACGACCAGATCGTTAGCGTAAAAGGTTTCGCCCTGGAAGTGCCCACGCACCACCACCCCCTGATTTTCCTTGAACAGGTCACTGACCGCGCCGTGATACTGCACCGGAAAGGTCGCGCCGCCGTCAGTCACTTTGAACGTCAGGTCAAGCGTTCTGGGATCGTTTTTTACGTCCTGCACCAGCCCGCCGATGCGGATGGCCTTGCCCGCGTACTTGGCCTGCTGCTGCTGATACTCGGTCGGCGTCACGAAATATTCAAGGTTCTGCCCGATGTTGCTAAAGGCGAAGTAGCCCGCCACGCCCACCAGCCCCAGGAATCCGGCCACGGCGGGCCAGGGGTTGCGCTTGCGGCTACGCGCCTGCGGCAGCGGCGTATTCAGCGGGGCGGGGGCGGTCATGGACGCTCCTCTAGGCTGCCTTGCTTGGTCTGCACGGCCCGCAGGCGCAGCCACATCCAGGCCAGATATCCCAGCAGCAGAGCCAGTGTCACGGCGTACACAATGACCACATAACCAGAATACTTATCCACGGACAGCCTCCCCAACAGGCGCGAACTCGCCTAGCAACTCGCGTTCCTCACGGGCTTCCTCACGCGCCGCCAGAATACCGCGCACCCTTAGCAGGTAGAGGTACAGGAACGTAAACGCCACCGTCGCCGTGAGCAGCACCCAGCCGTAGACCGGGGCCGCCCCGAAACTGGGCTTGCCCAGCAGCCGCAGCGTCTGGGTCTGGTGCACGCCGCGCCACCATTCGACGGCCATGTAATTGACCGGCACGTACAGGGTGCCGACCAGCCCTACCACTGCCGAGATGCGGGCGCGGCGTTCCGGGTCGTCGATCATGCTGCGGATCAGGAGGTAGCCGCCGTAGATGACGAGGCTGAAGGCGGTGGTGGTCAGGCGAGCGTCCCAGACCCAGTACACGCCCCAGGTCGGCTTGGCCCACAACATCCCGCCGACGATGGTTGCCACTGTGAACAGCACGCCGATCTCGGCGCTCGCCATGGCCAGGCGGTCCCAGCGGCGCTCACGGCGCAGCAGGTACAGCAGCCCGAACAGGCCCGTGCCGCCGTAGGCCAGGTAACTGAGCCAGGCCGTCGGCACATGTACGAACATCAGGCGCACCAGCGAACCCTGGTGAATGTCCAGCGGCGCACTGAGGCCCAGACCCGCCGCAATAAGTAGCAGCAGCACGGTGGCCACGCCCAGCAGCCGGGTGATGAGGGTTTGACTCATATTTCTCCTATGGTGAACCTCGCCGCGCGGCCCGCAGGTCACTTCGGGTGCCGCAACTGGGAGGGCGCAGTCGGGGCCACGCCTATAGCCGATAGCATGGCCCGGACAGGCCGGAAACCGCAAGTGCGGGTGTCCCCCCCCGGCTACTGGCCCCACTCCTGTTGCCCTGCTACTTTCTGGCCGCCTGCTCCAGCGCCCGCAGATGGTCGAGGCGCTGGCGGGTGCCGGGGTGGGTCTGGAGCATGTCCTTGACCCGGACGTCGGCTTTCACGTCGCCCTCACTGGCATTCTTGTCGTCGAGTTCCAGCCGCGCCAGCAGGTCACGCAGCGGCTTGGTGGTGTGGTACTGACCGAGCATGTAGGCGGCGGCGCTCTCGTCGGCCTGCGTTTCGGCCTGGCGCGAGTAGCCGTTGGTCAGCAGGGCCGTGGGCACCGCCGCCGCAAAAGTACCCGCACTGACCAGGTCGCCAGTGATCGCCGTGCCCAGCAGCGTTAGCCCCAACCCCTGATACACGCTTGCCAGGGCGTGGCGGTGAGTGACGTGCCCGGTTTCGTGGGCCAGCACGCCCATCAGTTCGCGGTCGTTTCTGGACAGGGCCACCAGCTGATCGGTCATGACCACCGTGCCGTTGGGCAGCGCGAAGGCATTGGCCCCGATAGCAAACCCGGCCCCATCCGATGTGGCGGGCTTGCCGTTTCGCAGCAGCAGCCGGTAGGGATAGTTGCCCCCGGCCCATTTGCCAATGGTGGCAAATTCGGCCTGAAGCTGTGCCTGCCGCGCTTTACCGAGGTGGGTCGGCCCCATGAACGAGCCGTTGTCAAGCGTCTTGATAGCCGCCTGGTCGAACGAGGCCAACACGCTGCGGGGGGTCGCGGCGGCGGCGCTGCGGGCCAGAGCGGGTAGCCCGAAACTCAGAAAGCCCCACACGAACAGCCCCAACGTGATGACGGCCCCCAGGGTCAGCCCCCAGCTCGCCTCAATGCGGCGCACCCGCCCCAGACCCCAGTTACGGTGCGTGCGGCTTTCGAGCAGGCTGACCCCGGCGTCGTCCTGGGTCTCGAAGCGCCCGCCGCCCGGCAGCCGGATCACCCGGCGCACCCGTGTCAGTGGCGGCTCGATGACCAGCACACGCTGCGGCCAGCTTTCTTGCCGTTGCGGCAACGGTTCCCCGGACATGATCTTCAAAGAGGCCTGCTCACCCCTGATCTGCAACTCGGCCTCACGGTCACGGCTGCTCTGGCCGTCGAAATACACGCCTCTGAGAATCAGCGTTTCGGTGGGGTCAGGTTGGTGCTGGGTCATAGGGTTCTCCGGAGCATGGCGTTCTGGGTGATACGGCGTTCCGCTGCATTATGGCCCGCCATCAGAAGCCCAGATTGATGTCGAGCAGCTCGCTGGCGGCCTCACCCAGCGCACTTTCTTGCCCAGCAGTGTCGGCGCTAAAGCTGTCTAGACTAACAATAGCCCGCACCTGCACCTGCTCCAGCACGTATTTCGTGCGGCGCACGGCGGCCCAGGGCGTCAGCAGGCCCAGCGACACAAGCTGCGCGGCGTAATTGCTAACGCTGATCCAGGCAAGCATCCAGGGGCTGAAGCTGGCCCCCAGCCGCACCACGCCGCCGAGTTCAACATTGTTCAGGACGGAGCGCATCATGGCAGCCCGCATGTATTCTCGCACCACGCCGGACATCAGCAGCAGGCCCAGGTAGGCGGCCACCAGCCCGACCATGGCGCCCAGCGACAGGTCAGAGCGGGCACGCGGGTGCCAACTGAACAGTCCCGCCAGGCCAAACACCCCTAGGGCCAGCGCCGCGAACACCACGCCCGCCGCTATGCTGATCCCCATGGCGGTCAGGGCAATCAGGTAGAAGTGGCCCACATCGCCCCGGAAATGCCCCCGCGCCTGCCCGTAGGCCAGCCCGTCTACCTGAAAGCGCCGCTGCATGAACAGCGCCCACGGCAGCCCCAGTCCCCCGGAAAACAGCGCCACGATGTTAGCCAGACCGTAAGAGAGGTAGGCGGCCCCCAGCGACCCCAGAAAGCGGAAACTGATGCCCCGGTGAACGGTGGTGCGGGCCAGAAAGCGCATCGACTGCCGCACCAGCCACGGATACACCAGCACGAACAGCACGGCGATGGCTGCCACCACGTATTCTGAATTCTTGAATGGAAAGCGCGTGGCGATCAGGTACACCAGCATGAACGCCGCGACGATCAGGTAGCCCCGCAAAAGCGCCCAGGGGTTGGCGACATAATCGAAATTGTGCCCGTCGACCCAGGTGTGGCCGTAGAAGTACTGCCGCGTTCTGATCCGTGCCCAGGGCGTGTACCCCCCGAGCGTGACCACCGACAGCGCCGCATTCACGATCCAGATGCGGAAATACTCGCGGGCGTCACCGGTAAACGTGACCGGGTAGGTCTGCACCTGGAGGGCCGTACCCCCCACCTCTACCGTCCTGACACTCTGTGCGGTGCCTGCACTTGCGGCACTTCCGGGCACTAGGCCAGGCTCCGGGAGGCGCTCAGCGTCGCGCCCTCGCGGGTCAGCCTGGCGGTCGTTCGGCAGGGGGTGGTCAGGCTCACTCATGGGCTTTATCGTAACGGTCCTGTATCACCTTCATGTGTTCTATGAGCCGCACGCCTTCCTGTCCGGGTTCAGACGCGGCGTATCAGGGAGCACGCAGTTGATTTTCAGACGGACGGGACGAGGTGCTGAGTGGTGCCGGAATCTTACTCATAGAACCTCATAGAACAGAATTTGCTTACTGGGACGCACTCCACGTTACCCCCTCGCTTTGCGCTCTGCGAGTCCCCCGCAAGGGTGGAAGGGCTAAAAAACTCGCATTCATCGGGCGATCCATTTGCCGAAACTGCACTGCCCTGAATCATGAGAGGCTTTTCGGCACCACTCGGCCCTTCGGTCGGGCTATAACCTGTTCTAGACCTGCCACCTCCTTAGCCTGGATATATTTAGCCGCACTTCCCCGCCCCGATTTCGCCCACCCGTATGGAGGTTCCATGCCGATTTACAAGCTGTCTACTCACCAGCCCCTGATTGATCCGTCCGCTTTTATTGCCCCCAGCGCCGATGTGATCGGGCAGGTCACCGTGGGGGCGCAGGCCAGTGTCTGGTTCGGCTGCGTTCTGCGGGGCGATGTCGAGACGATAAGTGTCGGTGAGCGCAGCAATGTGCAGGACGGCGCGGTGCTGCACGCCGATCCCGGATTTCCGTGTGTGCTGGAAAGCGACGTGACCGTGGGGCACCGGGCCATCGTTCACGGGGCGCACTGCGGGGCGGGGAGTCTGGTGGGCATGGGCGCGGTGATGCTCAACGGGTCGCGGCTGGGCGCGGGGGCGGTGCTGGGGGCCGGGGCGCTGCTGCCCGAAGGCGCGGAGGTGCCGCCAGGTATGCTGGCCGTCGGCATTCCGGCGCGGGTCGTCAAGGCGGTGGCGGCCGCCGGAAACGCGGAGCGGTATGTTCAGAATGCCGGGCGCTTCAGCCGGGAGTTAGCAGCGGTGAACCCGGGTGTGGCAGAATGAACCCACGTTTTGCCGGAGAACCTGAGTGACTGATCCTGACCGTACCCCCAATCCAGAGCGTCGTAAAGGCTCAAAAGCTCCTGCACCCGCGCCTGACAAAGCCGCGCTGCCCAGGGCGACTTCACGTCAGGCCGAGAAACCCCCGGTGACCCAGGCTCAAGTGCCGGAGGCCCAGTCCCCGGATATCCAGGCCACAGGGAGCCACGACGCGGACCAGTTGCCCAAAGACCTCGCCGCCGGGCTGCTCGATTCGCCCATCTTCGGGGACGCGGTCATCGCCGGGCCAGCCGGGGGGCACCAGCCCGAGGCCGAGGAACTGATCGACTTCGTGCCGCAACTGCTGCCCATGTACCCCGGCAACGAGCCTTTCCTGGCCCGCTTTCTGCCCCGCAGCGCCCCGCAATACTATGGTCTGAATACGGAATTTTGCGACTTGCACGCCTTTTTGAAGTACCTGCATGAGCACACCTGGCACGGCTACCTTCAGGCGGCCCTGGGCGACCAGAACGCCTACGTGCTGCTGTACGAGGGCCGTACGGTGGCTGCCGCCGCCGCCAGTGCCACGGGCGAACTGGCGCTGGGCGAACTGCTGAGTTTCTATGAGGAAGGCGCGACCCTCAGCGCCCACCCGCTTTCGCCGACCTTTGCCCACGTACTGAGCGGCGTGGGCAGCCGCGCCTGGAAATTCAACCTGACCGAGGACTTCACGGGACTGCATGCCCGCCCCACCGGCGCCATCTTTTACGACCGGGGCGAAATCGTGGCGACGATGCCCGCCACCCTGCCCTATGAAGGCGCGTTTCCGGCCCCGCTGCGCCCTCAGACCCTGATTTTGCCGCGCAGTCTGGCGGGCTGGGCGCACCATTCCTACAGCCTGACCCTGCGGGGCCGCGACGCGCTGAACGCCATTACCGACATTCACCTGGAGTTCAAGCACAAGCACGGGCCTGCGGGCCTGGGACTGCTGCGGGCCGTGTCGCAGAACCTCAGCCCCGCCGAATATGCCATGCGCGAAGACCTGGCGCTGCACGAGATTGAGCCGCTGCTGGACACCTTCATGAAGGGCGGCTACCTGCGCGACCAGTAAAGCCAGCCGTGAGCTGGGTAGGGACTGAGCAGGCGGCGAGAAGCGCTCCTCCGTGACAATGCCCACTTACCACTACCACTGGTTCGGACAGTTTTAGAACTCATGCCCGGGGAAATCTGAAATAGATCGTCTGGTACGCAATTTGCGTTACCCCCTCGCTTCGCGCTCTACGAGTCCTAACCTCTGCAAGCAGCTCTGACGAGTCCCCCGCAAGTGGGGAGGAGCTAAAAACTTTGTGCGGGTCGCACTTTGCAGGACAGGACTTTGAAAGTGTCCGACCCATTAATGAGGCCAGTCTCAGCGGCCTTCGCGCACATCTTCGATCAGTTCACTGACGATGTCTAGGGCGGCTGGACCCAGTGGAGAGCGGGTGACGCCCAGCAGCGTGCCCAGTTTGTCGCGCCGCGCACTGCTGATAAAGGCCCAGCGTTCGAGGTCGCCCCGGTGAATCCAGGCTGTTTCGTCGCGCAGGTAACGCACGGTGCCGTCGTAGTATCCGGCCTGAAAGGCGGCGCGGGCCAACCTTTCTTGTTCTAGCAGCCCCAGGCCACGGGTCGCCAGCAGCACCCGCCGGGCCTCGGCCTCGCCGCCAAAGCCGTACAGATTTTCCAGCCGGTAGACGGCTTTGGGAAAACGCAGCCCCGCCACGGCCCGCCACGCGTGCGGCAGCCGGATTTCAAACTCGGGCCAGGCGTGCAGGTAAGACAGCAGCGCCGGATACAGCAGCTTAAGGGCCACGTCGCGGGCGTCGGCCAGCGCCAGCAGCTGTTCCTGGGGGCCGTGTCCGGGGGCGGTATGGTCCTTGACGGCCAGATTGAGCATTTCCTGGGCCTGAAAAATCAGGTCACTGCGGTAGGCGGCCAGCTCCGAGGCCTTCAGGTTCCAGAGGGTGCGCTGAATGCGCCCGTAAAATCCGGTGGGATCGTAGACGACGCGACTGGTCGCCAGCAAGGCCAGCGGCGCTTCTTGCCGGGCCGTGTCCCAGTCACGCCACAGTTCCAGTTTTTCGTACGGGAAACGCTCGGTACTTATGCCCGCCCGCACCTCGATCTGCGGACTCTGTAAGCCGCGCTCGAAAGTAACAAACAGCGGACGGCTCCCTCCCAGGCGTTGTCGGTGTCGTAGCTTCCGGCCTGGGCCACCGCCCTGATCTTGCGGTCGGCGACCAGACGCTCGTTGATGCGCTCGGGCGAAGTTTTCTGTTCTGTTGTGCGTTCCTTTATAGGCAAGCATCCCCCGCGAAACGGCCCCGTCAAAGCGCCAGAGTCGTGCCTTAGCATAGAGCCTTTCGGCACGGCATAGAATGCGCCGCATGACCGATCTTCTCAGTGGATGGCAACCCGCCCCCGCAGGCTTCAAACACGTCGTCAGTGTCAGCCTGGGCAACAGCAAGCGCAACGCCCGTGAGGAAATCAACGTGCTGGGCCAGCCCTTTGTGCTGGAACGCCTGGGCACCGACGGCGACAGCAAGAAAGCCGCCGAACTGTTCAAGCAGCTCGACGGCAGGATCGACGCTTTCGGGCTGGGCGGGGCTGACCTGTACGTCAACGCCGACGGGCGGCGCTACACCTTCCGCAACGTCAAGAAACTGGTCGCCAACGCAAAGATCACGCCCGTGCTGGACGGCAGCGGCCTGAAAAACACGCTGGAGCGCGACGCGGTGGCGCAGCTCGACCCGGTGCTGAACTGGCGCACCAAGCGCGTGCTGATGGTCTCGGCGGTGGACCGCTTCGGTATGGCCGAGGCCCTGGCCGAACACGGCGCAGACATCGTTTTCGGTGACCTGATCTTCGGGCTGAACATCGACCGCCCGATCCGCAACATTCAGAGCCTGCGCCAGATCGCGCGGCTGGCGCTGCCGCCCCTGACCCTGTTGCCGCAGGACTGGTTTTACCCGACGGGCGACAAGCAGGAACACAGCGTCGCGGGCAAAGGGACGCGCTACTACGCCTGGGCCGACATAATTGCCGGAGATACCCACTACGCCAAGCGCTATGCCCCCGAAGACCTGCTGGGCAAGACGATCCTGACCCAGACCATCACCGAAGCCGACCGCCAGTGGATGAAAGACCGTGGCGTGGCCCGCCTGATCACCACCACACCGCGTATGGGCAGCCGCAACTTCGCGACCAATGTGCTCGAAGCTTTTTTCGTGGCCCTGAGCGGCAAAAAAGAGGCGCTGAGCGAGCAGGAATACCTGCACTACATCCGGCAGGTGGGCTTCAAACCGGAGATCAACGAGCTGTAAAGCGCTTACGGCATGCGGCAGGCTGGGGAAGCAGAGCCATAGCTTTCGGATAACGGTCTGGCCCCCCCTGTTCTCTCCATGTTGTGAGTATTCCCGAGGATCAGAAGCTTACTGCTGCCGCTCCAGCCACCCCGACGCCAGCGGCCACAGCACCTGCGACCCGCGCTTAAAAAACCCCATGTGGCCGATGCTTTTCAGCCCATGCTCGGCGGGGTTCAGGGTAAGTTTCTCGGCACGCGGGGCCATTTTCGTAAAGACCCGAATCATGTCGTTCACGTTGGCATCCACGGCGATTTCGTCGTCGGAGGCGTTGACCCACAGGCTGGGAATGTCCAGGGTGTCGTAACAGTGCAGTCCCACCTCGCGCCCGAATCCCGTTTCCACATAGCCCCGGCCCAGGCACCAGCGCGCCCACTGCGCTCCGGCTTCACGCGGTAGCGGGCCGCCCATGCCCACCAAATCGGTACGCGAAACGCCGGTCAGGGCGTTGCCGACAGGAATAATCACCCGCATGAACAGCTCGGCGCGGGGGCGGTAGCTGGCGGGCATGTTGGCGAGGCAGCCCGACGACCCCGCCACCGCCAGCAGCGAGGAAAGCCGCGCCGCGTTGGGCATCAGCCCCGGCAACTGCCCGCCTGCGCTGTGGCCGATGAGGTGGTAGGTGCTGGCTGGAAACTGGCGCGTCAGTTCGTCCAGGGCGGCGGGCAGGTCATTCGCGCCCCAGCTCACCAGCGAGGCGGGGCAGTCTCTCAGCTTGCCCGCCAGCGAGTCGCCCACGCCCTGAAAATCGAAACTGAGGACGCCGTAGCCCTGCCTAGCCAGATACTCCGCGAAAGCGTGGTAAAAGCGGCGGCCAATGCCGGTGGCGGGGGCTATCAGCACAGCTTTTTCGGGGGGCTTGTCAGGTGCGTACAGGCTGGCGGCGAGGTGGTGACCGGCGGGCGTGGCGACGCTGAGGGTGGTGGGCATGGCAGGTATTTTGCACCGGGTACAGCGTCAGAACTCCAGGTCTTCGAACGGCTCGGCTGGCTGGGCGTTGAATCTGTCTCACCACTCCTGCCACTCGGCTCTCAGCGCCCCTGGCAGGTCATCCCGACCCAGCAGTTCAGCCGCGCCCAGCAGCGCAGGCGAGAAGGTGCCCGTCTCAAAATCAATCGGCGGCGCGGCCCGGAGTTGCAGCGCGGCGGCCCACGTCTTGCCTACCGCGAAGGCGTACAGGGCCAGGATACTTTGAGTAGCCCGCAGGCCATTCGCGGTGCTGTCGTCCTGCATCCTGAGTTGCGCGGGCAGATGCGGCAGCAGACCTTCCAGCGCCGCCTGATACTCGTGCAGGTCGGATTCATGCAGCTGACTTTTAATCAGCGGCTCGAAGCGCGGCCTGGAATTTTCAATCATCACCAGTTGCGAGAGCAGCACCGCGTGATTCATCCCTGGAAACCGCGCCACCACCTCGCACAGCACCGGCACGGCGATGTAAGTGGCCAGGTAAATACTCCCCTGATGCCAAATTTGCGCCCAGATACGTTCCCACAGCGGGAATTCTTCGGGGTCGTACTGCCCTGGTGCGGGCGGCCAGTCATAGTCGCCCGGCCCTTCTACCAAAATGCGCTCCAGATATTCGGGCAGGCGGAAGTCGTGGTAGCAACTGTCGAGCAGCAGCTGACGCTGGCGCGGGGTGAAGGGCATAACAGAAGTGTACTGGGGCCGTTATTTCTCAATTACATACGCATGTCCGCACCCCTGACAGTACATGCCACGCTTTCCGCGCCAAACCTTGTTTTGCCCACAGTACCGACACTGTAACGCCTTGTCCCAAACAGCATGGCACACACGGCAACGTCGCTCCTGCCTTGTGCCACGCTGGTTCTTGGCGGTGGGCGCAGTGCAAACTGGACAACGCTTAGTGCCTTTGCGAAGGGCCAAAGCATCATGCGGGGAGATGTGCTTTGGGATTTCGCTGGCTCTATGGCTCGTCATTCAGTCCGAAATCCCATTCCACTGCTTGAGGGTCGTAAAGACTGACCCCGCCCACGTCTGTCATTTCCATTGCATGTAGGCGAATATCAAAGACCTGAGCCTCAAAGTCCTTCCAGTAGGGTGCGGAAAAAGCCACTGAGCCTGGGTAGATGTGGGCAGCAACAGGAAGACTGCCATACATTTTTTCAAATTCACCGCGACCATTCCCAGAAAAACCATAGTTGAGTAGCCGCGCTTCTATGGTTGCAGCAAACTTGTCAGGTAGTAGAAAAGCTGTGACCTGGGGGTCTTCCCAATCTCCACCAGCCTGAATAAAGCGTTTTACTTCGGTAGGGTAGATGTAGAGATGGTAGCTCATGCGCCCAGCTTATCAATACCCTTACGCCCATAGCGTAAAATATCCCCATGCTCAAGGTACGCTCCGAATACACGCCAGCTGGCGACCAGCCCACCGCCATCGCGTCTCTCGTGGATGGGCTGGAGAGCGGCCTGAGGTTTCAGACGCTCTTGGGTGCGACTGGCACGGGCAAGACCTACAGCGTCGCAAAGGTCATAGAGCAAACCCAGCGCCCGGCCCTCATCATGGCCCCCAACAAAATCCTGACCGCGCAGCTGGCCTCCGAGTTCCGCGAGTTTTTTCCCGACGCCGCCGTGGAATTCTTCATCAGCTACTACGACTACTACCAGCCCGAAGCCTACGTGCCCGGCAAGGATTTGTTTATCGAGAAGGACGCCGCTGTGAACCAGGAAATCGAGAGGCTGCGCCACTCCACCACCCGCAGCCTGCTGACCCGCCGCGACACGATTGTGGTCGCCAGCGTGTCGTGTATCTACGGCCTGGGCGACCCCGCCGAGTACACCGCGCTCAACGCGATTATCAAAAAGGGCGGCTCTATGCCCCGCGACGAACTGCTGGGCCGCCTGATTAACATGCAGTACGAGCGCAACGACATAGAGCTGATGCCGGGGCGCTTCGGCGTGAAGGGCGAAACGATTACCGTCTGGCCCGCCTACGACGAGCAGCCGCTGCGGGTAGAGCTGTGGGGCGACGACGTGGAGCGCATCAGTGTGGTGCATCCGCTGACTGGCGACCGGCTGGCCGACCTGGACGCCACCGTGGTCTACCCGGCCAAGCATTATGTGAGCAGCGCGGGCAACATCGAGCGGGCCATCGTGACCATTCAGCAGGAGCTGGACGAGCGGCTGGAATACTTCAAGTCGGTGGGCAAGCTGCTGGAGGCGCAGCGCATCAAGGAGCGCACCCTCTACGACCTGGAGATGCTGAAGGTGCTGGGCTACTGCTCCGGCATCGAAAACTACTCGCGCCACATCGACGGGCGGGCGGTGGGGGCCACGCCGTACACCATGCTGGATTACTTTCCCGACGACTTCGTGACCTTTATTGACGAGTCACATGTGACCGTGCCGCAAATCGGCGGGATGGCGAACGGTGACCGGGCGCGTAAGCAGACGCTGGTGGACTACGGTTTCCGGCTGCCGAGCGCGATGGACAACCGCCCGCTGAACTTCGACGAATTCATGTCCAAAACCGGGCAGGTGGTGTTCGTGTCGGCCACGCCCGGCCCCTACGAGCGCGAGCACAGCGACTCCATTGCCGACCAGATTATCCGCCCCACCGGACTGGTCGACCCGCCCATTACCGTGCGGCCCATCAACGGCCAGATTGAAGACCTGCTGGGCCGCATCCGCCAGCGCACCGAAAAGGGCGAGCGCACGCTGGTCACCACACTTACCAAGCGGATGTCCGAAGACCTGACCGAGTACCTGCTGGAAAAGGGCGTACGGGCGCGGTACATGCACAGCGACATTGACAGCGTAGAGCGTCAGGTGATTATCCGCGACCTGCGGCTGGGGCATTACGACGTGCTGGTGGGCATCAACCTGCTGCGCGAGGGGCTGGATTTGCCTGAAGTCTCGCTGGTTGCCATTCTGGACGCCGACAAGCCGGGCTTTCTGCGCTCCGAGCGGGCGCTGATTCAGACCATTGGCCGCGCCGCCCGCAACGTCAACGGCGAGGTGATTCTGTATGGCGACTCCATCACGCCCGCCATGCAGTTTGCGATGGAGGAAACCCGCCGCCGCCGCGAAAAGCAGACCGCCTACAACGTGGAGCACGGGATTACGCCGACCACCGTCATCAAGGGGGTGCGCGACGTGATTCGCGGCGAGGAAGTGGAAGGCGAGATTTCCAGCGACAACGTGGGCGATGACCGTGACAGCCTGACCCTGCAACTGACTGACCTGGAACTGGAAATGTGGCAGGCCAGCGAAGATTTGGACTTCGAGAAGGCCGCCAGCCTGCGCGACCAGATTCGCGCCATTGAAGCCAAATTGCAGGGCAAAGAGTTCAAGCAGGCCACGGTGCCGGGGCAGAAAGCGAGGAGCGGGAGGGGCCGGGGGCGGCGGTGAGTTAGTAGGAGTGCTGAACGTCTATCAAATAGCCGTTGGCAAGCGCGAAATCACAAACATCCATCAACATTTTTAAGTGCACCGTGATGGCATCTGGCTGTGTCTCGACAGCAAGGTAAATGTGCTCTGGTGGTAAATCTTCTGTCGTTGCCAAAGCCTTGGCCTCGGCCTGAGTGCGCGTGATGAAGGGGCTAATTCCGTCCTCAACGTAGACGTAGCCTTTTGTAAGCTCATCACCCACCACGTGATTGAGTAGCCAATTTACCCGCAATGGTCGGCTCAGATACTCGCCCGCTGCATTCGTGTGTGAGGTGGCGATACAGAACTCAAGCCCAGCCTCCAGCCGCCATATCTGCAAATTGGTGGCAACATGAAGGCAATCGTGGTTAAAAACGGTTCCATCCGGCCTATGAACTTCAAAGCAGTAGAAACTTTGAGTTTTGGTTAAACCGTTTTGCTGGGCCGTGCGCAGGAGAAGACTCAGGCTGTCCTTCACCTGCTGCGGCTCAAATAGTAGGGTGCGAGGGATTTGCGCCGCGTGGTCGTCACCATCCTGATCTTCCCAGAAGGTTACCTGCACGTCCTCACGCGCCTGATGGAACTGGAACCAACCAAACTCGGCGGCTTCTCTGGAAATGCCAAAGGGGGCTAGAGCTGCGAAAATATCCACCAAATTTCGGATGCGTGAGCAATAGCTTGGCCCATTTGTGACTTGCTCCCACTTGCCGCTAGGAATTGGGCGAGCAGTACGAATAAGAAGGTCGTAGCCCATAACTGACTATATGCCCCGCCCCTGCCAAAGCTACCCGCCCCAGCCCGCTAAACTACGCCCATGACTTCCCCCGCCTTCCAAGCCATGAGCGTGGAAGAATACCTGCGCTCCGAAGAAACCAGCCCCGTCAAGCGTGAGTATGTGAACGGCTTCGTGTACGCGGTAGACAACAGCGAGGGCGTTCTGGCGCAGGCGGGCAGCAGTAAGCCACACGCCCGAATCATCTCGCGCATCATGCGACACGTCGAGCCGGTGGCCGAAGCGCGAGGCTGCCGCGCCTTTGCCAGCGAAATCAAGCTGCGCCTGGACGGGCAAAATAGCTTCTATTACCCGGATGTGATGGTCGCCTGTGGCCCCGAAACCCCTGACCAGTACGCCGAAACCGCGCCCTGTCTGCTGGTGGAGGTGCTGTCGCGCGACACGGCGAATATTAGACCTCCTGCGAAAGTCATTTTGGAAGTCCTAGCGTGTGGTTATAGAGTGCGGCAATCAAGTTAAATCGGAGT
>JAGLBK010000249.1 GCA_018260275.1 Deinococcus sp. | reverse complement strand
CCAACACCAACATCCGTGTTCCAGTCCAGCGTCTCGATGCGCTGCTCGACCAGGTCTCGGAACTGGTGAGCAGCCGCTCCCGCCTGACCCGCGCCGTCGAGCAACTCAGCGAAATGCAGAGCGGGATGCAAGAAAGCCAGGCCCGGTTCCAGAAAACGGTACGCGACTTCGAGGAACGCTACCTGAACCCCGACATGCTGCGCGGCAAGGACGAAAACAACCCGTCCGCGCTGGCGGCCCAGGACGTGACCCAGCAATTTGCCGAACTGGAATTCGATACCTACGACGACTTGAACATCCTGTCGCGCAGCATCACCGAGCTGAGCGCCGACTTCTCCGAAATGCGCCGCCGCCTGAGCGACAACGTGGCCCGCCTGAACGACGAGAACGAAACGCTGGGCAAACTGATGCGTCAGCTGCGACTGGACCTGAACCAGACCAGCCGGGTGCCGTTCGCACAGGCCACGGCCCGTCTGCGGCGCTGGACACGCGATCACGGGGGAGAGTTCGACCTGACGGTGAGCGGCGAAGAGATCCTGATCGAAAGCACCATCGTGCAGCGGCTGGTCGATCCGCTGATGCACCTGATGACCAACGCCGTTCACCACGGACTGGCCGGAAACGAGCAGCGTCTGGAGCAGGGCAAACCGGCCAAAGGACAGGTCTGGGTGCAGGCCACCGAGCAGGGCCACTTCCTGGAAATCACGGTGGCCGACGACGGGGAGGGCCTGAATCTGGAACAGATCCGCGAAAAGGCCCTGGCGAAAGGTCTGCGCTCGGCGCAGGAACTGGCCAGCCTCAGCGACGCCGACGCCGCCCGCCTGGTCCTGCTGCCCGGCCTGAGCACGGCCCCGCAGGTCGGCAACGTCGCCGGGCGCGGCGTGGGCATGGACGTGGTGGCGACCAGCGTGCGTCAGCTCGGCGGCGAACTGCTGATTCAGACGGAAGCGGGGGTCGGCACGGCCTTCACCCTGCGCCTGCCGACCACCCAGCGCATCATGGACGTGCTTCAGGTGCAGGTGGCCGCCGACCAGTGGGCCGCCCTGCCGGTCAACTCGGTGCGCTCGCTGTACGACGCCCAACCGGGCGAACTGATCAAGACTGCCGACGGCACCCGCATCATGATCGGCGGGCGACTGCTGCCGGTGATCGACGTCCGCGAAATCTGGGGCTGGAACGCCGGGGACGCCGAGAGCGACCTAGTTCACCTGGCGCTGGTCAGCCACCTGAGCGGCGACCAGGCCGTGCGGGTCGGGCAGTTCGGACGCATCGAGGAAGTCACTATCACGCCGCCCGGCGCACTCCTGAGCCACCTGGAATACCTCTCGGGCCTCACGGTCAGCGGTTCTGGCGCGGTGCTCCCGGTGCTCGACCCGGCGGGGCTGTCGCGTCTGGCCGGGCGCCCCGCCGCCTGGATCAGCACGCAGCAGGAGCGTCCGCAGGAACAGGCCGACCGCCGCCTGCTGCTGGTCGACGATTCTCTCAGCGTGCGCCGTCTGGTGGGCCGGATGCTCGGCGCGGCAGGGTATCAGGTCGTGACCGCCAGCGACGGTCAGGAGGCCTACGACCTGCTGCAACAGGACGCCCGGTTCGACGGGGTCATCACCGATCTCGAAATGCCGCGCATGAACGGCTACGAACTGCTGACCGCGCTGCGTAACCGTCCGGCCACCGCCGCGCTGCCGATCATGATCATGACCACCCGCGCCGGAGAAAAACACCAGCGTGTGGCGTTCCAGCTCGGGGCCAACGATTACTTCACCAAACCCGTCAATGAACTGCTGCTCACGCGCCGCCTCGCCGCGCTGCTGGGCAGACAGGAAACCGTAAGTGCCCTCGGAGCAGACTGAAAGCTATGAAGCCTATTCTCACCATTCTCCGTGATCCTTCACGCGCAGAAGCCTACGACTGCATGGTCCGCAGTACGGGGGTCAAGATGGTCCAGGCGGAGAGCGCTCTACACGCGCTGACCCAGCTGGAGCGCACGGAGGTCAGCGCCATCATCTGTGAAGCCGACATGGGCGAAATGTGCGGCACAGAATTCAGCAGCGTGGTCCACTCGGAAGACAAGACCAGCAGCGTACCCGTGTTCGTGCTGCCCGACTTTCAGACCCTGAGCGAGCAGCCCGGCCTGAGCACTGCGGCCCCGACCGGCCCCGAGGTGCTGCGCCAGGCCCTGCAGATCAGCGGCGTAGCGCCCGACCTGTTGCCGGTGCCCATGAACAGCAATCTGCCCGCGCAGCTGCAGGGCGACCTCGAACAGTTTCAGCTGAGCGACCTGCTCGGCTGGGTCGCCGAAATGAACTTCGACGGTCACTGGCTGCTGCGGGTCGAGGATGACGCCGGGGGCAAACGCTCGGCACATCTGGTCATGTCCCGCGGTGACGTGATCTATGCCGAGTACGGCGGGCTGGTCGGCAAGGCGGCGCTGTTTGCCCTATTGCAGGCCATCGCCCAGCACCCACGCACCACCTTTCACTTCTACCGGTCCGACCAGATTTCACACCTGCGGTCCAGCAACCTGCAGCAGACCACCGCCAGGCTGCTGATCGAACTGGCGGTCGATATCGACCACAGCAGTACCGGGCACTATCCGGCCAGTTCCAACTGACCGGGCGCCTTTGCCCCGACTCCTACGCCCCCTCTTTGCCTGCCGCACGCGGTTTTTCCGTGCCGGAGACAACCCGCCTCTACAGGAGTAACCGCCTTTCATGCCCAACATTCTTATCGTCGACGACAGCATCAGCGTCCGCAAAGCGCTCGAAATTACCCTCCGCACTCACGCCATGGACAGTAAAAGCGTGGTGAGCGGCGAGGCGGCCCTGGAATTCCTGGACACCGACGAACACGCCCAGGCCCGCTGCGACCTGATGATGGTCGACGTGATCATGCCCGGCATGAGCGGCATCGAACTGTGCCGCCAGATCAAGGCCGACCCGCATTACGCTGGCCTGCCCATCATTCTGATGAGTGGCAACGTGGACGACGAAATCCGTTCGCAGGCCCGTGAAGCCGGGGCCGACGGCGTGCTGCGTAAGCCGTTCAAGGCCGACGAACTCATTCCGATGGTACAGGCCGCTCTGACCGAGCGCCAGCAGGCCGATGTCGCTTCATTGCCAGACGATGAAGCCGAACTGTCGGAAGCGGAACAGACCGCCCTCTTTGCGCAGGGCGACCTCCAGGCCCTCACCGAAACCCTCCAGCAGTACGAGGACCATCCACGGGTGCGCGACGTGGTCATTCTCGACCGCCAGGGCCAGCCGATCAAACAGACCGGCAACCTGCTGCCTGAAAATATTCAACTGTTCGCCCGGTTTTTTACCAACACGGCGGGCGTGCTGGGCAAGCAGATGCTCGGTGAGGACATT
>JAGLBK010000248.1 GCA_018260275.1 Deinococcus sp. | reverse complement strand
CTCTGCCAGAGCGCCCCGCTCCTGTTTGATTCTGGACGACGTGAAGTACGACCCGGCCGACGGACATGTGCTGAGCTATTTCACGTCGAATTTGACTGAGGGCCTGATGGACGCGTTCGGCGGCGTCACGCTTGAGAAGTTTGGGCGTAAATAGGGTTCTGCTTTCTTCCAGTGACGTAAACTGGCGGCATGTCCACGCCGCGCAAGATCATCCATGTGGACATGGACGCCTTTTACGCTTCGGTCGAGCAGCGCGACGACGGGCGACTGCGTGGACGTCCGCTGGCGGTGGCCTGGGGCGGTAAACGCAGCGTGGTCCTGACCGCCAGTTACGAGGCCCGCGTGTCCGGCGTGCGGAGCGCCATGCCGCTGTACAGGGCGCTGGAACGCTGCCCGCACCTGCAAGTCGTGCCGCCGCGCTTCGAGGCCTACCGCGAGGTGAGTGCGCAGATCCGCGCGGTGTTTTCCAGTTTTACGCCGCTGGTCGAGCCACTTTCTCTCGACGAGGCGTATCTGGACGTGTCGCAGCCGCTGCGGGGCGGGCCGAGTGCCACGCGCATTGCCCAGGCCATCCGCGCCGAAATCCGCACGCAGACGGGCCTGAGCGCCACGGCGGGCGTCAGCGTCAATAAATTTCTGGCCAAGCTGGCGAGCGGCCTCAACAAACCTGATGGCCTGACGGTGCTTTTGCCGCCGCAGGTAGACGAATTGCTGTTGCCGCTGCCCGTGGCCGACTTTCACGGGATTGGGCCAGCGACGGCGGCCAGGCTTACGCAAATGGGGATTCATACCGGGGCCGATCTGCGGGCCGCCTCACCCGAAACGCTGGTCGAACAGTTCGGGCGCGTCGGGGAACATTTCTGGCGCATTGCCCACGGGCTGGATGACCGCCCGGTGGACCCGCACCGTCCGCACAAGAGCATCGGGGCCGAGGAAACCTACGCCGACGATCTGTACGGGCCTCAGGCGGTGCACGCGGTGTTGCCGGGCATCGCTGCCAGTGTCGAGCGCCGACTGGCCCGCGCGGGGCTGGCCGGGAAAACGGTCATCCTCAAGATCAAATTCGACGACTGGAGTGTGGTGACCCGCCGCGTCACCGTGACGTACCCGGTTCACGAAGCCGGGCGGCTGACCCAACTGGCGGGCGCACTGGCGACCCCTGAACTGCTGGGCGGGCGCGGGGTGCGGCTGGTGGGGATCACGGCGGCGGGCCTGTGCCTGCCCGCTGCGCCGCCGCTAGGGCTGTTCAACCTGGACCCTCTGGCCGGGGCTTAGCTTGTGGGACACGGGGCTTCCAGCACAATTTATCTTTCCAGGAGCAGGCGTCAGTTTGGCGGCGGGTCCTGGTACAGCGAGGCGTAATGTGCGCCGAGTTCTTCCAGAAACTGCATTTCCCGCCTGGTGGTTATGCTGCTCTGGGTCGACTCGAAACTGAGCAAAATAGCCCCGTACGCCAGCGTGATTGCGCCACTCAGGGCCATCAGGACGGGCAGGGTGCTGATGGTCCGCTGCGACAGGTTCTCGATGCCCAGCAGAATACTGGTCAGGACCAGCAGCGCAACGGCCAGATAAAAGGCCCGCAGCGCCCGGTGCAGGTAGCGCGTGCGGCGGGTCAGGCGCGGCAACTGGCTGATGATCATGGCTTTTTCCTGGCGGGCCAGCGGCTCTTTCTGGCCTTCCTCACTGACCAGCACCTTGAACCGCGAGGTCAGCGCACGGACCCGGTCGGTGCTGCGGCCCAGGCGGCTGCTGGTGCTCATGATCAGCGTTCCTGCGCCGCTGATCAGGACAGCGGGCGTAATCATTGCCGACAGGGCACTGAAGGTCGAAGCGGCCATCGTCCCTAGATTAGAGCATTGGGCCGACCTCAGGGGTTGCCTAACTGCCTGACCAGATGCGTACACTGGCGGAACAGTACCCTGCCCCGGAGGCCCATTTTGACTTTCA
Source organism: Deinococcus sp. (assembly GCA_018260275.1). Lineage (GTDB taxonomy): Bacteria > Deinococcota > Deinococci > Deinococcales > Deinococcaceae > Deinococcus. The sequence goes on along the minus strand of JAGLBK010000248.1, from coordinate 1,433 downwards.
ACCGCGCTCCCTTACCGAAAACCCCCCAAACAGTCGCCGATTATCTGGGTTTTTTGTGGACCAGACCCTGGATCCGTCTGCTGGTCTATGTCTTTCTGCTGTGGCTGGCCTGGCGAACGCTTCAGTTTCTGGCTGGCGTCCTGGTGATTATCGGAGCGGCTTACGCGGTGTCCTATGTCCTGAATCCGCTGCTCAACTGGCTCCAGTCCAGGGGACTGCGGCGCGGCTGGAGCATCACGCTGCTGCTCATCGCTTTTCTGGGCATCACGGGGCTGCTGTTCTGGACGGTGGCCTCACAGGTCACCAACTTTATTGCCGGAATTCCCGGTCTGCTGGCACAGTTGCCGACCATTGCCGAAAAGCAGCTGAGAGAGCACAGCGATATTCCGGCAGTGGCACACATGCAGGGCAAACTGATGACGTACCTCAACGAAAAAGTCAGCGATATCTCGGCCAATCTCGGCCCTATCGTCGCCTCTGTCTTGGACCCGCACTCAGACCTGATGGGGCGGCTGGCCGGGGTGCTGGGCGGGCTGGGGCAGGCGGTGGTCATTCTGACGCTGGCCGTGTTTTTCATGTCGGACCATGCCCGCCCCGGACGGATGCTGCTGGGCCTGCTGCCCCGCTACTGGCAGCCGCCAGCCGTGCGCCTGGCCGACGACGTCAGCGAGTCGTTCGGGAACTATCTGCGCGGTCAACTGCTGACCGGGGCGGCCATTACGGTCATTGCCGGGGGGGGGCTTTTGCTGCTCAAGGTGCCTAATGCCCTGGCGCTGGGCCTACTGACCGGGATCTTTGGCCTGATTCCGATGTTCGGGATGGTTCTGGCGACGGTTCCGGTGCTGCTTCAGGCCATTCCGCAGGGCACCACCACCCTGCTCTGGGTATGTGCGCTGTATTTCCTGATTAACCAGGTCGCCTTCAACTTTGTGCAGCCGATGATTATGGGCCGGACCAGCAACCTGACCCCGGCAGGCATTCTGATCGCCGTGCTGGTCGGCGGCGCAATCGGCGGTCTGGGCGGAGCATTTCTGGCGATTCCGGCGGCCATGCTGCTTCAGCGCTGGGTAACCCGTTACTGGTTACACAGCCCGGCCCACGAAGGCTTACCGCCGCAGTCCCAGGTGCAGATCAGCCGCCCCGAAGCGCCTTTTGCCGAAAGCGCCAGCGTCGTGACAGCCGACCAGAACTGAAAGACACGAATAGGGCCGACGAGCCCCCCTCCCAAACCTGCCGGAACACACCGCCCATCTGGCAGGTTTGGTCTAAACTGCCCGGATGCAGCTTCTCCTCGATCTCCACCCCGACCAGTACCCGCTGGAAGGCTTTCGCCGCAAGCAACTGCTGGGGTGGGTCTTCGAGCAGGGGGCAGGCACCTTCGGCAGCATGACCAACCTGCCCGCCGAACAGCGCCAGCAGCTCGAAGCGGAGTA
>JAGLBK010000247.1:1768-3392 GCA_018260275.1 Deinococcus sp. | reverse complement strand
CTGAGTGCCTGCGCCATTCTCAGCGCCCACATTTCGCGTCTCAGCGAGGAACTGATTCTCTATTCCACCTTCGAGTTTGGCTTTATTACCTTGCCTGATTCTCACACCACAGGCAGCAGCATCATGCCCCAAAAGAAAAACCCCGACGTATCCGAGCTGGCACGCGGCAAGGCGGGGCGCGTCTTTGGCAACCTGATGGGCCTGCTGACGGTGGTCAAGGGTACGCCGCTGGCCTACAACAAGGACTTGCAGGAGGACAAAGAAGGCGTGTTTGACAGCTACGACACCCTCAGCATCGTGCTGCGCCTCTACGCCGAGATGATGCCCAAGACCGTCTGGCACGCCGAAAAAACCCGCGAGGCTGCCGCGCGTGGCTACTCCACCGCCACCGACGTGGCCGACTACCTGGCACGCGGCGGCGTACCGTTCCGCGAGGCGCATGAAGTCGTTGGCGGGCTGGTGGGGCTGGCGAGTCGCTCAGGTCGCCAGTTGTGGGAACTCACCGACGCGGAATTGCGCTCGGCCCACCCGCTCCTTTCCGCTGAGGTGGCGCAGAAGCTCACCGTAGAAGAAAGCGTTCGCAGCCGCCAGAGTTACGGGGGCACCGCGCCTGAGCGGGTGCGCGAAGCGATTGAAGCGGCTAAGAAGATGATGGATGATAGGTGATGGATGATGGAGGGCGGGCTGATTTCACTTGGCTTTGTGGTGGTTACGCCTTTTGTGCATAAGGGCTGGGAAGATAAATCTGTTCCACCTATTTTCTACACGCCCTCCTCTTGCCTGTGCGACCTTTACCCCGACCCCGACTTATTGGGCTGGTGGGGAAAAGATGTCAGCCTTAGCTCACAATATGTTGCGCTTGGGCTGACGCTAGAGCAGGGAGCTGAGTTGTCGGAGTGGCTTCAGGAACTTTTCAACACATACCGCTGGGGTTTTGACTGCGTTTTCGTACATCTAGAGGACGCGCAGGCGTTTGTGAGGCGCTGGGGCGGGGGCCTTGCTGACCTCAAGATTTTGGAAACGGCGTTACCTGCAAATTGGGCAGAGGAATTTCTAGCGGCCCAGATTCACACTAATAGCAAAGCCATTCCCCCAGGCCGCCATTTTGCTGCCCGTCTGGGCCGTTCACCGCTGCCAGGGCAAGAACTCGGCTTTGAAGTGCTGGGTGTCAGTCAATGGAGTGATGACCATACCTCCGCCTGTTCGGATGTCCGCCTGGATTTTTGGCAGGGATTCGGGGCGCAGTTCAACACCCACGGCTTCCTGACCACGCTAGAGCAAGCCGAACTCGCCGCCCGTGAGTACATGTTTGAATCTGACGGCTCAGGTATAGAGGACTGCTATTGGTTCCCAATTCAAATTTCAGAGGTGCCACTAACCGCCTTGCCTGCCGCGCAGCACTAACGAATATCCACCCCATCCCGCTCCACGCCTACCACCCGCGCCACGCCGCTGCGTCCCACCTGCACCCGCGCCACCAGCGGCCCCTGCCCCCGCTGCCAGCGCCGCTCGTCTTCGGCCTCAGCTTTGGCCTGTTCCAGATAAAAGCGCTCTATGCCGTAGTTGACCTGCCCCCGCATGCCAGAGTTCCAGCGCACTTTGCCGCGCAGATAAACCCCACCCT
>JAGLBK010000247.1:0-1759 GCA_018260275.1 Deinococcus sp. | reverse complement strand
AGCGCTCTATGCCGTAGTTGACCTGCCCCCGCATGCCAGAGTTCCAGCGCACTTTGCCGCGCAGATAAACCCCACCCTCAGGCCGCCTGACCTGCGCCTCCTCGGCCTGCCACAGCCCGCCCGCGCCCTCTCTGAGCGGCAGATAAACCGTCTGCCCCTGCTTGAATTCTGGGGGCAGGATAGCATTGCTGAAATCGTAATTCAGCGTCAGATAATGCCCCCGCAGCAGATCACGCGGGTCGGCAGGCATGGTTTGCAGGCGCACGACAGGCGCGCTCCGCAAGTTCAGCACCTGAGGCACCGTCAGCCCCAGCACCAGCGCCGTCTGCACCCCGACCGTCAGTGCAAGGCCCGCCACCGTCCCGCGCAGACGGGGCGCGTTTCTCCGCAGCCGTTTCATGCTTGGCCCCCCGTACCGGCTGAGGGGGCAGTCAGGCGGCGGCGGGTACGTTCCAGGCCGCAGCCCAGCGCCAGCAGCAGCAGACCCGCCCCGACCAACACCAGCGAAATGTTCAGCAGCGCCGAGAACACCGAGAAGTAGATGCTCAGCACCGCGAACCCGACCCCGACCAGCCCCAGGTTGACCAGACGCTTCTCGCCCACCTTGCCGCCCCACAGCGCCAGCCCCAGCGACAGGGTGCCGCCCAGCAGCGCATAAAACAGGCTACCGTACCCGCCACATAGGCCGCAGAGGCTCAGGCCCAGCCACAGCAGCGACCACTGTTCTATGGCGCGGCGTTGCTCCCGCCTGCCCCACAAAAACAGCCCGCAGGAGGCCAGGATCAACACCAGCAAGGCCGCCACACCCCCGCCGCCTACCCACCTGACCAGCAAGCCCACCAATCCCCCCAGCGTCAGCGGCACGGCCCAGAACGCCCAGGGGTGGCCCAGTTCGCGGCCCAGCAGCTTGTCGGGTGTAAGCCAGCGGTGGTCGTGCCACCAGGCCAGCCCCAGCGCCAGCAGCCCCGCCGCCAGAATCAGCAGCAGACTGGCCCCGCCGTAGTCCGGACCCTCCAGCCAGCCGAGGCCGCCGCCGTAAAACCCGGTCAGCGGAATCACCGCCCCCAGCGGCACAGCGAGATGCAGCGCGGGCGGCAGCCGCACCCCGTAGGCCAGCACCAGCAGGCCCGCGCCCCACAGCGCCAGCAGGGTGGTGATGTCTGTGCCCAGTTGCATACCCTGCGACAAAAACCCCAGCACCGCCCCGAACAGCACCCCGCCCAGCAGGTAAAGGGCCGCCCCGGTTCCCGGCCAGCTGGCCCCCGGCCTGTCGCGCAGTGCGTAGCCCACGCCGTAGCTGGTCAGGGTCAGCGCGACCAGACCAGCAAATTTCAGTGCTCTGGGCAGGTCGCCCCAGTTGGCCGCCACCAGCGCGATCAGGCCCAGTCCCAGCACCAGCGCCCCGATAAGCGAGAGGGTCGCCGCTGCCGAAGGCCGCCTCCCGATCTGCGGAGCGGCGGCATTTTCGGGAGCGGCGGCGTCTTCAAAGGCCACAATGGCCTGCACCTGCTCGCTGCTGAGCAACCCTGCCAAACACCAGCGCTCCAGCTGCGCGGCCAGGGTGTCAGGCTGTCTGGCAGACATGGGCTGAGTATAAAGTTTTGTGTAGTCAGCCGCAAAATAAATGCGGCGCGGTTGCGCTCTGGGGAAAGTACACTGGACACACTTATGAACTTGCAGATATAGTGTATGAATATGCAAGCAGGCCAGCGCACTCAAAGGTCTACAAAAAGTCTGAATGTCCAGAGAAATTCTCTCC
>JAGLBK010000246.1 GCA_018260275.1 Deinococcus sp. | reverse complement strand
TTGATTTGCTGGTTCAAACTGTTCAACACCTGCACAATTTGGTTTTGCTGTTGTTGAAGCTGCTGCACCTGGGCCGTCAGTGCGTCCACCTGCTCTAGCTTCTGGGTCATCTGGTCTGTTGATTCTCTGACCTTCATCAGCAGTGTGGGGTCATCGTGGGCCATGCTGCTAGAGAGTTCCTGAATCGCGGCGCGTATCTGGGGTGTCGGTTCTTTCAAATAGTGAACGGCGTAGTTCCATGCTAGGTCATAGTATTTGTTGCTCTTTTCCTTGTCCCATGTTTTCTGCATCAAGAGATTGACCATCTGCCGGGTTGCCCCACTCTCTATGCTGGTTCTTGCCAAGAGTGAGCGTACTCGGTTGAACTGCTCGTTTAGAGCCACCCGGACTTCTTCGCGTAGTGTCTCACTTTGCTTCTCAAAGGACAGCTTGAGAATATCCGTTGTCATCACCTGACGGTCTTGCAGGCTGTACCGCTCTAGCACATTCGCACAGTACGCCGAGATTTTCACGCCCGCTTCCTTTGCCATCAACTCCAACTCTGCCGCGTGGTGTGGCTCTAGCGTCACTGTCACACGCACGGGCTTCTGTTTGGGTCGTCCTGCGGTCTTGGTCATGCTTTAGCTTATGCCATTTCAGAGCTGCACTAATTAAAAGTAATAGTGCTGGCGGTTTTTCCCCTCAGAAACGAAGTTTCTGGGGCAAGATGCACTCTAGTGCTAATCTTGCGTAGTTTCCATTTGGGGGCCTCATATTCGCCGCTCACTTCCACCGCTCTTTTGCCTTTGCTCTTGCGTCTGGGTGGTTATTCTGAGAGGGTTTGTTGGTCGGTTTTTTGGGCTGGTTCGGCCTTCTGAGTCTTGGCTTTCCGCTTCTTCCGCTTGGGCTGTAAGGACTCCATGTATTTCTGGGCCACCTCATCAAAACTCACCTTGCCGCTTGCCAGTTGTTCGGGTGTAACTGCATGGGGATGGTACTTCTTTTTCTTGCCCGACAAGTCGGCCAATGTATCTCTTACCCAGGCATCAAAGACGGCTTCAATCAACAGGTTTGGGACTCTCAGCGGCCCGCCCTTCCTGGGGATGTCTACCCATTCAAACGTCGGTACAGCCCGCCAGTGTCCTTCTCTGACCGCCCGCTTGATTCGCATATAGGCCGCGTACTGTTTATCGTCTGGAAACTGGGGTAAAACGTCTTTCAGTTCGGTGTAATCAGCTAGGTGTTTGGGTTGGTTTTCCATGCTCAAATTATGCCACCTAAGACCATTTAGCGCGTACAACTTCCCCGCCCTGGTGCTTCCCCTTAGTCATCATCCCGGCTGTCTTTCCGCCGCTCCCTTAGAAAAGTTTCTGTGCTTGGTAGAGCTTCCCCTATCGCTCGTAGCCTCTTCTTGGCTTTGGCTACCTGGGTCTGCTGCATTGGGGTCTGTTGTTCCGCCAGTTTGTACACTGCCGCCTTGCCCTCTCCGGTCACTTCCAACACACCCATTCGGGCTAGTTCCTCCAAGTCCTCTTGCTTCGCTGGTGCACCTGCAAATCCCACCATCCACCGCCGCTCATAGCTATCGTATTCCGCCACCGCTCCCGGTAGCTTTAGCCCGGCGCAAATCATCGCCTGGGGGGTCGTCAGTTTGTGGCCTGTTACCCGCATTTGGTCAGCATTTGAGGGGGTCGCGGCTGGGCTTGCTGATGCTGAACTCGCCGGGTCTGCTGCGCGAGACGCTGCGGGTACTGTCAGTTTGGGAACTTTGGGCTTTTTGGCGGCTAGTACGGTGCTTTTGACCTGCTGGGGTTGCGGTTTTGGCTCCACCGGAAACAGTTCGGGAGTACCGGGCAGGACGACAGGCGCGGCGCTGGGCTTCCCCGGCTCACCATCCAAACCGCGTAACGCGCTTTCCATCAATTTCCCCACCTCGGCGGCGCTCATCCCGGCCAGTCGGTCAAATACCCACTCTTGCGCCCGGATACGTACAGGACGGCTTTTTTCGCCCACCGCCAGCGGCACGGTTCCCAATGTGGCAATGTGGCCCTTCGGATTCCGGGGGATGGTCATAGAGGAATTATAGCGCGTTACGCGGTTTAGTCAATCATTTATAACGTGTTACGCGCTTTGATTGAGAAAATTTCAGACCGGGCGCGGTTTTATCCTCACGGGCGGCTGGGGAGGGTGGGGCCTGCGGTGCGCCCTTTGCGCCGCTGGTCACGCCATCACCAACCGCCCACCCTCCCCAAGTTATCCACAGGCCAGCCACCCAACACCCCCAAAAATCACTCAAATCCCAAAAATGCCGATTTTTCAAAAAATTTCGGGGCCAGCCACACCCACGTCACAAGCAACCTGGGCAGAGCCCGCCTTCAGCCCTTGCGCGGCTGTGCTGGAAAAGAGCCAGCACAACCACCCAAGAGCCTCAGTTGGGGTAGGAAAGAGACACAACCAGCGCCCCAGCACGCCAGAAAGAGCGACAGGCAACCAGGGAAAGAAGCTGCTCAAGGACTAAAGGCGGGCCAAAGAGGGAGGACAAGGCGGGCAAGTGCTAGGGCGCAACCCCAAAAAGGAACCCCTTACGGGGTAAGACTCTAGGGCAGGGCCTCCGGCCTGTATAACCTGATACCAGAGCGTACTTCCCACTCCCTTACATTTTGTCTAAATTATGTGTATAGCGTATTTACTCTATTTCCGCCGTCTGGCACGAATTACGCAAATAAGCTAATGCGGTTTTATTGCTGACTCCTGCCAATTCCGCTATGGCCGTAGCCGTGATGAGCCGGCCCGCTGCCTGTAAATCCATCTCTGCCGCTCGTAGGCGGGCGGCGGTGGCCTCGCGGCGCTGCTGGTTGGTCTGGTGGGCCGCGTGCTGCTGGCGGGCGCGTTGCTCGGCAACTGGCAGCGCCCCGCCCCGCTCGCGGCTGTGGATGACCTCGCGGGGGCTGCCCTTACTGCTGGGGCGGTGGTTGGCGTCCACCCACTTGCAAATGCTCCGCACGATTCCGGCCAACTCGCGGGCGCTGAGTGACCCGGCGGTGTGCTGGGCGAAGGTGTCCCGGTTCAGGGCCTCGGCCTGGTGTTGCACCTGGCGCACCAGTGCCGCCCCGCTCACGCCCTGGTCGTGCAGGCGGTACGCCTCGCGGCGCAGCGCCTCAAACGCCGCGCAGTTCCGGCCCTCGCGGTCTGCGTCCTCGGCGGCGATGGTGGCCGCCCTCCGGCTCAGCCCCGGCATGGGGGGCAGTTCCCGCAGCAAATCGCCCAAAGTCCAGATGCGGCCCGACACTAGCCGGGTGATGTGGTCGGGATGATACGGCCCCCGGCTCACCAGACCGCCGTAAAGGGGGTCGCCAGACAATTCGCGGGTTAGACCCTTGCGGATGTCTTGCAAGCACCTTAACGGGGCTTGTAGCGCCTTGC
>JAGLBK010000245.1 GCA_018260275.1 Deinococcus sp. | reverse complement strand
CCCGACGCCATGACGATCGCGGAATTCGACAAGCTGACCGAAAAGGACCTGCTGGGCAGCGCCCGCCTCGCCTGCCAGATCGAGTGCGCCCAGGGGATGCAGCTCACACCCCTGCAAACAGCCAGCGCCACTGGCCTGGAAGCGGGAAAAGCGCCCAGCGAGGACATTCAGCCCGAACCCCAGTGGACCACCCGCCCCGGAGCCAGTACCGAAGGCTAAACGCCTCTGGACCAGAACAATTACCAGAAGAGTGCCGGAACGTCTGGCGCAGGCGACCCCGTTTGACACACAGCCGCATTCAGGTGTTGGCAGTGCCCTGTTCCGCCCCGTCGGGAGCACTTAACCGGACAACGGCCCTGACCAGTGCGTGCGGGTCCTGGCTCAGGCGCTGGCGGGCCTGGGGCGGCAGATCGGCGCGGCCTGCCAGGGTAATTCTGACCCCATAGTCGGTATCGCGGGAGAGCAGGTCGAGCAACTCGGGCGAGAGGCGCGGCTTACGGGCCACATATTCCCGGATGGTCCAGTAAGGTGACTGCGCCAGAAGCGCCAGAAGGTCCGCTGGCAGCTCGGGCTGGCTGACGACGGCCAGTTGCACATCAATCAGGGTGTGCCGGGCAGCAAAATGCAGGATCCAGAGGGGCGCACCGGGCTGTCCGGCCAGCGTCTCGATGGTTTTGACCGGCCAGTGCGCCAGCAGCCCAGGGTGCGCCAGCCTGAGCAGTGGCAGGGCCGGGTTGCCCAGCACCTCAGCCGGAAATTCGGCCCCCAGCCTTCCCAGCACCTCGGCAGGGGTATTCGGATGAGCAGCGACCCCGGCACGCACGCGGGCGTCAGGCGCGTGGGCCAGGGCCGCCAGTTGCGCCGCGGTGGCCTGGGGGTCTAGCGTCTTCATTCGCCTGAGCGGTCCAGCTCCCAGAGTTCCAGAATCTCGGCGGCCTCGTCCGCGTGCATCTGTTCAATCAGGGCCCCCTTGTACGTGCCCACACTTTTGCCCTCGGCGCGGGCGGCCTTCCAGGCGTCCAGCAGGGCCTGGGCCTCTGCGGCGACCGCAGCTGACGCCCCAAACGCAGCGTTAGCGGCACCAATCTGATCAGGATGAATAACTGTTTTGCCCGCAAAGCCAAGCATCCGGCCCTGGGCGCACTCACGGGCAAAGCCCCCGGAGTCACGCACATCATTAAAAACAGCGTCCACAGGTATCTTTCCCGCCGCCCGCGCCGCCAGCACTACGCCTGAAAGGGCGCCCAGCAGCGGCAAGCGCTCGGGGTGCGGCTGGGTTCGCAGCGCCCGCGCCAGGTCGTTGGCTCCAACCAGCAGGCCCGCCACGCCGTTCACGGCGGCAATACTGGCCGCGCCGAGCACCCCCGTGGGCGTCTCGATCATGGCCCACAGGGGAACGCGCACCTGCAACTCGCGCACGCTCTGCGCCGTTTCGACCTTGGGAATCACCAGACCGTCAACCCCGGCCAGCAGGGCCATTTCCCGGTCATCGTTTTCCCAGACTGTCCCCAGGCCATTGACCCGCACCAGCACCGGGCAAGTCCAGCGCTGTTTGAGGGCCTCCCTGACATTTTGCCGCGCCACGGCCTTGTGCTCCGGGGCCACGGCATCTTCCAGGTCCAGAATAACCGCGTCGGGCCTCAGTCCCAGCGCCTTTTCGATAGCTCTGGGCTTGTCGCCGGGCACATACAGCATGGAGCGCAGGGGCCTGAGGCTCATTTCCGGCCCTGCCGTGGGTGTACCGGGTCCCGCTTCTGCGCCGCACTGGACGCCAGCACGAAAGGCAATAAGGCCAGCAGAAATTTCACGGAACGCTTCATACCCCGATTATGGCGCGGCCAGATAAACCGCGCACTATCTTGGGCCACTGGAGCCAGAAAGATCAGGCCGAGATGAACGAGGTTGCTTAACGTGTCTTGTGGTGCCCACTCTCCAGTACGCAGCCTTCAGGAAAAGTTCCCTAAGAAAGCTGTGACATGGATGTTCTAGCCTGGGTGCATGCAGGTGGAGCAGCGCAGCTGGAGAGAGTGGGTCAAAGAGCCAACTCCGTACGGCCTGGCCGCCCTCACCACCCTCGCTATGGTACTCGGGGCAGTAGATACGATTCAGAAAAATAGAGCGCAATTCATCATTCAGCTTCTTGGGGCAGCGGTAGCCATTTCCGTTCTGATCATTTATCGCAGGCCCCTCATGAGTCACAACGTGATCCCCAAATGGACGGTCCCAGGCATCAGTCTCTGGCTGGGGGCCCTGCTCCTCAACGGTCTGTTGTTTACGCATCACCTCGATTTCGATACCTATCTGTCGGTCATTTTGCTAGCCATATTCGTCTCGGCTGCTTTCGATTTTATGCAGGCCACGGCCTATGTGCTGGCCGCCCTGCTCCTTACTTTTGGCCTTGCCACCTACTTGCACGAATTCAGGCTTCAGGTGCTGAATTACACGGCCTTTACGGCGCTGGCGATCAATCACCTGGCCTATTTTGGCCGTCGGGTCCAACAAAGTGAAGCCCGCGCCGAACAGGCGGAGTTGATGGTTCAGCGAGACCAGGAAACAGGACTGCTCACCGGAGCGGCGGGGGTCGCCCAGTTAAAGGAACTGCTGGTGCAGCGTGAACTGGGACCAAGTCGGGTGGGGGTCGTGCTGCTCTCTCCCCAGGGCCTCAAGACCGTTCAGGAGCACTATGGTTACTCCAGTGTGCAGCACTTCATGCAGGTGTTTGCACTGCGTCTGGTCCAGCTGTGCGGGCCACAGGACGTAATCTGCAGATGGCAAGACGAGGTCTTTCTGGTGGGCCTTCGCAATGTCAACCGCGCCGAACTGCTGGGACGGGCCGAGCAACTCCAGGAAGCGGTCAGCGGCGTGTTCTGGGCTGGCGGCCCCATGATCGAGTCGGCCACCGCCGCAGTCATGGTTTCTGAGGGCAATAGCCTGACCGAGACACTGAATCTGCTTGAAGAGCGCCTGAAATCCGAACAAACCAGTCGCGACTGAGCTGCCCGTCATTCTTCTACGCTCGGCCACTACTCTGCTGGGGTAGGCACTAGCGGGCCAGACCTGGGCGGCGTTTACATTTAGCCTATCCCTGTTACGGTTCTGAACTTTAATTCGCCTGGAATCACGTCCTACCCCTACATACACTACACAATGGAAAACCGCGCACCAGGCGCGGTCTTTTGTGGTGGAGGCATAGGGATTCGAACCCTAGACCCTCCGCTTGCAAAGTCTAAGGACCGCTGTTCTGGCCTGTTTATGGGGTTTCCTGCTTTCCCGGTTTGTACGTTATAGACGTGATTTATGTCTACTGGCCTTCCTACTTTATCCCTCTAGTTTCCTCTCACGCCGTCCTGTTTAGGACACGTTTAGGACACGCCGAGCGCGGTGGAATGGGCAGTTTTCAGAAATGAAAGGACACGCCGGGACCGTATGGACATAGTGACCGTTCC
>JAGLBK010000244.1 GCA_018260275.1 Deinococcus sp. | reverse complement strand
AAGGCCAACACCACCAAGGTCTTCCCCGATTCGCGCGACAACTTCACCTTCGACATCGCCGCGCCCTACGGCCTGAACAAGGTGCTGGCGCTGGCAAGCACCACGCCGCTGAACCTGGATCAGATCGCTTCTTTCCGCAGCCAGCAGGGCGGCTTCGCCACTGTCAACGTGCAGGGTCAGCAGCAGCTCGCCCAGGCCCTGAGCATCGTGGTCACCCCCGTCGCCCAGAACACCTGGAGTTCGGACACGGCGTACTACAACGTCGTGCAGGGCCGCCCCGCCCAGCGCCCCAACCCCGTTCAGACGTACCCCGCGCAGCCGGTTCAGGGCACCTACCCCTGGGCCAACCAGGGTCAGTGGAGCGTGTACATCGATGTCAACACCGACTCGCTGGCCCGCACCCACGAGCAGTACGCCAACCAGCTGCGCTCGCAGGGCTACCGCCTCGTGACCATCCGCCAGAACGGCAACCACATCCGCAGCGAGTGGCAGCGCGGCCAGCAGACCGCCCGCCTCGAAGTCAAGCAGCAGGGTGGCCGCTACCGCGTGCAGATCGAGCGCGACAACTAAATTTCAGCCCTCTCAGACCGATCTTTCCCAGAAAGAACCTATCCCATTTAGCGGGGCAGGTTCTTTCCGTTGGAAGCGGTGAGCCAGACCGTTCAGGTAACCCAGAGCATTTGACAAAAAGAAGTTGCCTGGTGGCCCCCTCACCCCTTGCTTCGCAAGTCCCTCTCCCACAAGGGGCGAGGGTCAAACGCGGCAAAGCATTCTTATGTCCAGTGCTCTAGGCGCAAACCGTCTTCAAGGCTGCGAAGGCACTGAACTGCCGGGCCTGGGGAGCAGTTTAGGCAATGGTTTGGGAGCCGCTTTCACAGCGTCGGCCTTGGCCTGTTCGGCGGGGTTTTTGGGTGTAGCCGTGGGCAAGCCGGATTTGGGGTCGCCCGGCTTGGACGCAGGCGGTTTGGGCTTTTGCACCCCGATCACCTGATCGATTCCGGCATTGATCCAGGCGAAGGCGCGGCGGGTGTTGGGCATGGTGTAGGTCTCGTCCGGGGCGTGCTGCATAAAGGCGTAGACCACATGCCGGCCGTCTTTGGTCTTGAAGTACCCGCTGTAGGTCAGAATACGCCAGCCGTTGCCGCCCTTGCCCCCGAAATACTCGATGTTGTCGGCGGCCTGGGCCTTCAGGGCGTAGCGTCCGAAGCCTTTTTGCATCACGTCGCGTTGCCAGTTCATCGCCCGTGGAGACAGGCCGGAGCGCAGAAATTCGTGCGTCAGCAGCGTACCGAGTTCGTAAGGCGTGCTCAGGTTGTGCGCTCTAAGGTCGTCCGCAGGCTTGTAGGTGTGGTCGAAGTAGTAGTCCAGTTTGTGCTGGATGTACACCGGGTCGTACTTGCGGGCGTCCTGATCGATCCGGGCCGCCAGCGCCGCGCGGTCTTTGCCCGTGGCCGTGGGCCAGCGCCCGCTGCTGTTGAAGGTGCCCGACAGCCCCGCCTGACTGACCCACCAGTCGCGGGTCGGCAGGATAAAGCGCGACTTGCACAGCCTCAGATCATCGGCGACCTGCTGCACCTTTTGTAGCCCGGCGCGGCGGTGCAGGATGTCGGTGGCGGTGTTGTCGCTCCACTGAATCATGCGGGTCGAAAGGTCGCGCAGGGTGGTGTTGTCGAAGGGGTACGCGCCCAGGCTCTGGTTGTTCGGCGTGATCCTGAAGCGCTCGGTCGGTGACACCCGCCCGGCATCGAATTCGCGCAGCAGCGCCCACAGCACTGCCTGTTTGTAAGTGCTCGCCAGCGGAAAAACACTGTCCGGATTGGTACTGACCGCCTTGATGACCGTCAGCGTTCTGGGGTCGACCTGCGCCACCCACAGCCCCAGCCGCCCGCTCATAGGCAGCGGCGGCGCGGGCGCTTTGGGCACGCTGGGCGCGTCTGGCAGGCAACCCCGATCGTCTTTGCCGGGCTGGGCTGGGGTCGCCGGGGGAGGCGGGGCCACCTGGGCCTGGGGCGCAGGCTGCGCTGGGGCCTGGGGCGGGGTCTGTGCCGCCGGAGCTTCCTTTTTGCACGCCGTCAACGTGCCGAGCAGTAGCAGACCGAGAACACCCAGGCGGAGGGAAGAAGAGTTCGGCATCACCTAGACCCGGATCGGTTCCAGCGTGACTCCCAGCGTGCCCGGCCCGCCGTGGGTGGCGATGACGGCCCCGAGCTGGTGCGTGCCCAGGTCGTCGAGCGGCACGTCTTTCAGGGCCTCCCGCAGTTCAGCCAGCGCCGCCTCGCTGCCTAGAGTCGCCATGAACGCGACGCGGGCCCCGCCGTGCTGCCCGGCATAGTTGCGGGTGTAGTCGACGATGTCCTGAAGGGCTTTTTTGTTGCCGCGTACGCGTTTGGCGGCGTCGACCCGCCCATTCCGGACCGCCAGAATCGGCCTGATGTTCAGCAGCCCGCCCAGAAACGCCGAGGCCCCGCCGATCCGCCCGTTGAGGCGCAGAAAGTCCAGCGTATCGACGGTAAAGCGGATTTCGGCCTGCCCGGCGACCAGGGCCAGGGCAGAAACGATTTCAGGCACGCTTTTGCCCTCAGCCGCCATCTCGGAGGCGCGGATGGCCCGCATGCCCAGGCCCATGCTGACCGACTTGGAATCGATCACAGTCACGCGGTCTCCGAAGTCCTGCGCCGCCAGCCGGGCGCTGCCCACCGTGCCCGAAAGCTGCCCGCTGAGGTGAATGCTGATGACCTGATCGGCCTCCTCCAGCGCCCGGCGAAAAGCGTCGGCAAATTCCACCGGGCTGGGTTGCGAGGTCGAGGGGATTTTTTTCCCGGCCTGGATGCCCTCAATCAGTTCAGCCGCCGTGATGTCGATGCCGTCGCGGTACATCCTGCCGTCGAAGAGCACGTAGAGCGGCACGCTGGTCACGCCGTAGTTGCGGCACATTTCGGGCGTCAGGTCACTGGTCGAATCAGTGACGATGGCAATAGTCATGTGCGTCAGTTTACGCACCGGTCAGTCAGGAGGGCCAGGGCCGTCTTATACGTATTCCGCTTAATTCCAGCACAGTCGGGACTGCACCTCCTGCGCTTCCATAACGCGAAATCCGTACTTTTTCCCACTCGTGTCCGCTCGGATTGAATCTGAAACTACCAGATTCAATCGGAATCCGTCTTACGCGCGGCTCACCGTGAGCACCTTGAAGCCCGCCTCCCGGCGCAGTTCACGCACGGTTCCCAGAGCGCTGATCGGTTGCTCGTAGGGCAGGGGATCGTTGGCGACCAGATACAGCGTGCCGCCGGGCTTCAGCCGCCGCCCCGCCGCCGCGATAAATTCGTTTGCCACGTCCAGCACGACGCCGCGCCCCACATGAAAGGGCGGATTGGTCAGGATGAAGTCGAAGGTGCGCTCGCCCAGCGCCGCATCGACATCCGAATGCAGGCACTCGCCCACCAGCCCGTTGGCCGCCAGCGTCGC
>JAGLBK010000243.1 GCA_018260275.1 Deinococcus sp. | reverse complement strand
TCGCTGGGCGTGCAGAAACTCCGCATCACAGGCGGCGAACCGACCCTGCGGCGCGACCTGCCCGACCTGATTGGCCGCCTCAGCCGGATCGGGGGTGTGCAGGACCTCGCCATGACCACCAACGGCCTGCTGCTGCCGCGTTTTGCTGCTGACCTGAGGGCGGCGGGGCTTCAGCGTGTCACGGTCAGCATCGACAGCCTCGACCCGGAAGTGTTCGGGCGCATGAACGGTCTGGGCACCCACCCGCAGAAGGTGCTGGACGGCATCGAGGCGGCGCTTCAGGCCGGGCTGGGCGTCAAGATCAATACGGTGGTGCAGCGCGGCGTCAACGACGATGGTCTGCGGGCGCTGTGGCTGGCGCTGCGCGACCTCGCGCCGGTGCGCTTCATCGAGTTCATGGATGTAGGCAACCACAACGGTTGGAACATGGACAGCGTGGTGCCCTCGCGTGAAGTGCTGGCGCGGCTGGGCGAACCTTTTACGCCAGTCGATCCCCGCTACCGGGGCGAGGTCGCCGCCCGCCATGTCGGCGCTGCCGGGCACGAGGTCGGCCTGATCTCCTCGGTTACGGCTCCCTTCTGCGGCGACTGCTCCCGCGCGCGGATTTCGGCGGTGGGCGTGCTGTATACCTGCCTGTTCGCGGGAAGCGGCACCGACCTGCGTGCGCCGCTGCGCTCCGGGGCTAGCGACGCCGGGCTGTCAGAGCTGCTGGGCGGAGTCTGGTCGGCCCGCACTGACCGCTACAGCGAGGAACGCGGCGAAGTGACCCGCTCCGGCAAGGTCGAGATGTCGCACATCGGCGGTTAAACCTGCTGCTCCCGCGCCGCGCCACCTGCATCCAAAGACTCTGAAACCTGCCGGGTCAGAATTTTGTCAGACTCATGAGTTGCATTGAGTGAATAGTCCTAATAAGCACGTCTGGGACGTGCTTTTCTGTTATGCGTGACCAAAACAAAAAGCTCCCTCCCAGACGTGCAAGAACTCTACCGTGTCATGAAAGCGGGAATGACCCCTCCCGAGTGGCGTACCTTTGAACCGACGCTGGGGATGTTCCTTGAAGAAGGTGTCCCCAAGCACCTCAAACGAGTGACGGCCTGTTCTAGCAGCACGGTCAGTCGGCTCCTGGCCAAACTGTCGACAGAGCAACTGGAGCAAGCCAGAATCCGCTTTCAAAGCGAAGCGTTACGTAAAGAATATGACCGTCTACGTGGCAAAAAACCGTGGTTGGTGATTCGAGTCGACCTGACCAGCATTGAGAAAACCGGGAAAGCGTTACCTTACACCCGCACGTATAACGGGGTCTTCGGTATCCATCTGGTTGTCATTCACGTCAGCATCGGAAAGCTGAGCTTTCCGATGGGTCACGCGATCTACGACCCCGCCAGAGATGAAACGCCGATTCAGCTCGCTCTAAAGCTGATTAAGCGGTTCCACCCTTACCTGTGGGGTGATATGCCACAGTTCCTGGTGATGGACTCGGGTTTTTATAGTGCAGATGCGATGGATTTGTTGCGCTGGTGGGGATTTGAGCATGTGAGCATTGGTGGCCGATCCAATCTTCTACTGTCGGATGGTCGGCAACTTAAAGAGGTCAAACGCGGGGAGTGCATTGAACTTGATGGTTTGCCAGGAATGCCCCTCTATGCGTCCTGGGTGGAATTGCCACGTGACGGCAAGATGAAGCGCTTCTACGTGTTGGACACAAAACCAGGTACGGCGAGAACATTGACGAGACGGCACAAACGGCGTTGGCTCATCGAGTCGTTCTTCAAATCAGCCAAGTATGACTTTGGGTTGAAGGAAACCCGTCTCCGAACGGAGACGGGCATCAAGAATTGGTTATTTCTCGTCTGGCTCAGTATTTCTCTGGCAATGTACCAGCAGTTCAGAGCAGGGATGACTGAGGGGAAGCATCCAGCCTGGCGGCTCACCTTGGCGGAGTCGGGAGAGGCAATGCGGCTTTACCTCATGCCACACATCGTTCAGCAGGCTTTATTGGCCAAGCTCTATCACCTGGCAGCAGTAGAAAGAATGTTCCAGACGTCAAAAATAGCGAGGGCTGTATAAATGCAACTCATGAGTATTATCAAGGCGCCTTCTGGTCTGAGGCTGTCAGCGACTCACCCACTGGGTTTAGAATCACGTGATTCTAGATTGCAGGAGACCAGATGACACTGATCACAACCGTACACAGTTATGCCGGCGGAGTGGCCAAATCGGCCACGGCCCGCGACCTCAGCGCCGCCCTCGCCATTCAGGGGTATCAGGTGCTTTTAATTGACGCCGATCATCAGGCTGACCTCAGTGTCAGTCTGGGTGTCGATATCGACGAAGAATTTGTCCAGGCAGATGATTCTTTCGCTCACACTATTGGCCCCGCCGTTCTGGGAACCGGATCACTTCCCACACCACGGAGAGTCTTCGAAATGGCACTGATTCCGAGCAGCATTACGCTCTATAACCTTGAAAAGGAAATTAAATCCGACGTCAGTATGGTGTTAGGCCTGCGCTATGCCCTGGATGAGGTCAGGGCTTCTGGAGCCTATGACTTTATTTTCATCGACACCAATCCGACCCTCGGTGACATGGCGACCCTGGCTTTGCTGGCCGCAGATCAGGTACTGCTGCCAGTGCCTCCAAACCGTAAGGGACTGCGGGCTGCCACCTTTATCAAATCAAGGGTAGAAAAGGGGCACTATCAGCGTTTGAATCCGCAGTTGCAGGTACTGCCGCCAGTCGTCACGCAGACCCCCAATACCACCCTTGCCCGCAACTACCTCAGGGAAATTGATGAGGTCTTCGGCGAAACACTGGGAGTCATTAAACAGCGACCAGGACTGTACCCAATGGCCATGGAGCGGGGAATACCAGTGCCACATCTTGACCAGGGGGAAGGCCGTGCTGAAGTGATGACTGTCGCTCAGGCATTCCTGAAGGCGGTGAGGTGACGATGGCCCGTGAAGATCTACTCGGTGACGGACTCTCTAACCTCGCCAGCCAGGGGAGTGTCAGACCAGTGATGCGTCAGCAACTGGTGCCTGCACCCTGGCAGCCACGGCGACACTTCGACCGCGAGGCCCTTCTCGCTCTGGCACGTAGCATCCGCCGTGAAGGAATCCGGCAAAACCTGGTGGTGCGGCCTCATCCAACCGAACGGGGCCGTTACGAGGTGATTGCTGGAGAACGGCGGTGGCGGGCAAGCGACCCACAGTTACATGAACAGCTCAATCTGACTCAGGACGAAAGAGCAACATTAGTAGGGGAAGTTCCAACCCAGTTACCCTGTCTGATCGTCAACTTGAGTGACGCCGACGCGAGACGGCTCAGTGCAGTTGAGAATCTCCAGCGGGAAAACCTGGACCCGGTCGACGAGGCCAGCTATCGCCTGCTGCTCCTCCAGGATGCGATGAACTTTAAAAGTTCACAGACGTCTGTCTCTAAACTGGCTCAGGAAATTGGTCGGCGTCTGC
>JAGLBK010000242.1 GCA_018260275.1 Deinococcus sp. | reverse complement strand
GGGTGACGCCTGATCCCGCAGCACAAATAGCCTGGTGAAATGTCTGCTCAAGCTGCTGCGGATAGGTGTGTGGCATAGTCGTGCGATGAGTTCTTTCCTACGGGGGGCAGGCGACATTCTGCGCGAAATCTTTTATGCGTTGATCGGGCAACCCAGCCGTACAGGGCCGACTACGCTGGAAGCGCAGACTGTAGCGGGCAAGCGTCAGCAGTTGGCGCAGGCAAAGCCTGTAGGCTTCTGGACCGCGACCCGGCAGGTCAGCCTCGAACTGTTCAAGGTACTGATCGGGCAACCCAGCGGGGGAGTAAAACGCAAGAAAACTTAGGATTCAGCCTTCCTGCTCCGGCTGGCGGTGGGTCACGGCGTCGTGAATGCGCCCGGCGTGACCGTTCAGAAAGCCGCCCTCATAGCCACGCCGCCACGCCATCAGTTCGGCCAGAATGCTCAGCGCGACCTCCTCGGGGGCTTCCGCGCCCAGCCGCAGGCCGATGGGCGAGCGCAGACAGGCCAACTCCTCAGGGGTAAAATGCTCGCCCTCGCCTTGCAACGCGGCCAGCAGGTCCTCGGCGCGGCTGCGCGGCCCCAGCACGCCCACGTACTCGGCCCCCGAGTGCAGCGCGTGGGCCAGGCATACCCGGTCGCGGTCGAGGTGATGATTCATGACCACCACCTGCGCCCGCTCCGGCAGGGTGAACCTGCCCAGTTCCTCCGGGGCCAGGGCGTGCAGGGCGGCCCCCGGAAAGCGTGTGGCCGTGAGGTACGCCGGGCGCGGGTCGATGACGTGGACGGCGTAGCCCAGCGCGTGGGCCTGGGCTGCCAGTGGAATGGCGTCGTGCCCGGCCCCGTACAGGACCAGCGGCAGCGGCGGCGTGCTGACGTCCAGAAACACGGGGCGGTGCTGTCCGTCCGTTACGGCCACGGCGCGTGGCTCGCGCAGTTGCAGCCGTTCGTGCGACTGAGCCAGCGCAAAGTCGTGCAGTTCGGGGTCGCGCAGTTGCCCCAGTGGCGCCTGCCCGGGGCGCACCAGCACCTGCCCCGAGCCGTCCAGCGGTACGTCGCCCAGTGGCACGGCCAGCACTGCCAGTTCGCCGCGGTCCAGCATGTCCAGCCACGCCACAGTCACCGGGTCAGTCCAGTCCACCCGTTCGACCCGCACGTCTACACTGCCCCCGCAGCCGATGCCCAGGCCCCAGGTGGCATCTTCCGAGAGGTCGTAATGGGTGATGGTGGGCACCCCGCTGCGCATGACTTCGAGCGCCACCTCGACGACTTCAGCCTCCAGGCAGCCGCCCGAGAGCATGCAGACCTGTGCGCCGTCGTCCAGGATGAGCATCCGGGTGCCCTCGCGGCGGTAGGCACTGCCCCGCACGCCGACCACCGTGGCGATGGCGGCCTGCTGCCCCCTGGCGTGCGCCGCCTGAAGTGCCAGCAGAAGGGCGCGTGTTTCGGCTGCGTTCATGGGGGCAGTCTAGAGCGGCATACGGGTTCCGACTCCGTTCCAGACTGCGTTTGAGGCTGGCCGGGTCCACGGGGGCTGAAATGAAAGGAGGCGCATCCGGCTTCGGACACGCCTCCCCAGCGATCTGGTGCGGTAATGTTCTCAGTCTACCAGCATCGGAATCAGCACCGGGTTGCGGCCCGTGGCCTTGCGGACAAAGCGCCGCACCGCGCCGTACATGTCGTCGCGCACGTCTTCCAGGCGGCGTTTTTCGCGCATGCCCTGCTCGACGGCTTCCTGCGCCACCCGGCGAATCTGGTCGTCGAGGTCGCGGTTGGGCCGCACGAACCCGCGCGTGACCACTTCCACATGCACGGTGGGGTGCAGCACGGCGTTCAGGATGACGATGCCTTCCTGGCTCATGTTCACGCGGTCGAGCAGCACCTCGTCGCCCACGTCGCCCACGCCCAGGCCGTCCACGTACATGGCCCCGGCGGTCACGGTGCCACTGACGCGGAACTCGTCCGGGCCGACCGACACCACGTCGCCGTTCTGGGCGATCAGGGTGCGCTTGGGTGGGCGGGGGAGGGTCTGAGCCAGCTTGGCGTGGTTGATCTGGTGGCGCGGCTCCCCGTGCCAGGGCAAAAAGAACTTGGGCCGCGCGAGGTTCAGCACCGTCGCCAGTTCCTCCTGCGAGGCGTGCCCCGAGGCGTGAATGCGGTAGGCGGGCGGGTAGATCACGTCCACCCCGATCTCGTACAGCCGGTTGACGATCAGGTTCACGGCGTCTTCGTTGCCCGGAATGGGGTTGCTGCTCAGAATGACCGTGTCGCCCCGGCGCAGCGCGATCTTGGCGTGCGTGCCGAACGCGAGGCGGCCCAGCACGGCCATCGGCTGGCCCTGCGACCCGGTGCACACGAACAGAATCTGCTGGTCTTGCAACTCGCCGACTTCCTCACTGGTCAGCAGCGGGTCGGGGAATTCCATCAGGCCCAGGCCCTGCGCGACCTGCGCGTATTTGAGCATCGAGCGGCCTTCCATGACCACCCGGCGGCTCTGGCGGTGCGCCAGCTTGATGACGTTCTGAATGCGGTGCACGTTGCTGGCAAAGGTGGTCAGGAACACCCGGCCCTTACAGTTGGCGATCACCTCTTCCAGATTCTGGGCGATTTCGGTTTCGCTGGGCGTATGGCCGGGGCGTTCGGCGTTGGTGCTGTCGCTGATGAGCAGCAGCACGCCGTCCTTGCCCGCCCGTTCGATGCGCCCGAGGTCGCTCAGCTGGCCATCGCTGGGCTGTTCGTCGAGCTTGAAGTCGCCGGTATGGACGATGCGCCCGACCGGGGTGGTCAGCACGTAGCCGGCGTTGTCGGGAATCGAGTGGGTCATCCGCACGAAGTCCACCTTGAAGTGCTCGCCGATCTGCACACTGTCGGTCAGCTGCACCTCGCGCAGGTCGACCTCGCCGTCCTTGATGCCGAATTCGGAGAGCTTCTCGCGCACCAGCCCCAGCGTCAGGGCAGCGCCGTACACCGGCACGCGGGGCAGGCGCGGAAAGATGTAGGGCAGGCCGCCGATGTGATCCTCGTGGCCGTGCGTCAGAATCCAGCCCTTGATCAGGTGCTGGTGCTCCAGCAGGTAATCGATCTTGGGAATGATCAGATCGATGCCCATCTGGTGGGCCTTGGGAAAGGCGAGGCCGCCATCGACGACCATGATCTCGTCGGCGTAGCGGTAGGCGAAGATGTTCTTGCCGATTTCGCCCATGCCTCCGAGGGGAATCACTTCGAGGGCGGGTACGTTCGGGGTTTCGGGGTTGGTCATAAGGACTCCGTGGAAAACAGCTCTGAATTTCTGTGGCGGCGCGGTCAGGCGCGGCCTGAGTGAAGGGGTGAAAACGGGTTTTGTCGTCTGGCAACTGCTGGAAGCTCACCAAAACGTGGTAGACCCACCCTATCACACCCGCCCTGCTGGATGTGGCTGCCTGCCTGTGGCAGGGCAACCGCAAAGTCAGCTGAGTAGCTTATCTAGGTAATTCGTGTCCAGCGCAGCCTTGAATCTTTTGGTTTCC